>DATASP010000122.1:0-15933 GCA_036269155.1 Candidatus Udaeobacter sp. | reverse complement strand
GGCCGGCGTTTTCAGCGCGCGCAATCGGCGCAACTCCGACGGCGTGAAACCGCAACTAGATGAACCGCCAAATCGCAACATCCAACCTCCAGAGAAATCTCAAGCTCCAATATTCAAGTATTGAGGCGCGCATGATACAGTGAAGTTGAGAGAATGAAAGCGATGCGACAACGCTCGCACTCCAAAAGCACTTCGTGCAAAATCCATAAGAGACAATTCTGTTTTGCGGAAGCTTTAGGAGTGCGTACTGCCTGCCCGCCTGTGTGCGGGCGTCCTCGCGTCGCTTTGCTCCGCGTCTTTTCGAGCTTGGACAATCGTGGGTGCGCTTGTTTTTTCGGACAGTGCAGCCGACGCCTCGATTAAGGCGCGGTCGTCCACGTCGATGGATCGCGGACGGCTTCGACAACCTCCTTGATTGCATCAATCACCAGTTGCGGTTCCTGGATTTGAATGTAGTGAGCGCTTTTTGTGGCCACTGTGTGTTTGGCATTTGGCGCAAGCGTCGACAGCGCGTCTTGTCCGCTGTGCCATGCCTTGTTCAGTGCTCCGGGAAAATCGGATGGCAAAGGCTGCCACGGGCTGAGATCGAACGGTTGGCCTTGCGTCAGAACAAAAAGTGGAATCGCGCGGAGCGGTTGTGCGGCGGCGGTTTTTTCTATCTGCTCTAGGCTGGCATTTACGTTGAGCGTCTCGATCTCTTTATATTTTTCAAGCCCCGGCGTCGGCTTCGTAAATCCAAAGTTCACATACAACTTCCATTGTTCGGGTGTTAGACCGGACTTTACCTTTTCGGACAGCGCATCAACCAGAACCATTCCGACAACTTCATCCGGATAAGTGCTGGCGTATAAGCGGGCAAAAATGCCACCAAAAGAATGCGCAGCGAAGACATAGGGTCCTAGGACGTGCGCCGCGTGAAGTAACGTATGAAGATCGGAAACGATGTCGCCTGCGGTGCGCGGCATTGGAACGGCGGTGCTTCGGCCTAAATGATCGACATCGAGAAACGTTCCCGGCCGATCATAGGCGCAAACCCGCGTGAACCTGGCAACCTGTGGAAACACAGTGGTCATCCCAGGCTGTAGCGGGGCGCTCCAGATTGCGGCATCGTTCCGGTACCCGGATTCGAGAATCACAGTCGGGCTGCCCGAGCCACTGCACTCGAGATACATCTTGCGTCCAGCACCGATCGCGACCAGACCGGCAAAATCCCCAGTCGTGGGGACTGGAGTGACATGAGGCTCTTCCTCTGCAGTTACAGAGGAGAACGCCAGTAGCGTAAGTACTATTGGACTACTCCAACGGATAATTTGCATAGAATGTTGAACTAATTAGACGTTTGGCCAAAGCGACGCGAGGACGCGTGCGCACTCCGAGAGCTTACGCGAAACAAAGAAGGACGCCCTGCATGCGTTTCGCACGAAGTGCTTTGGAGTGCGATGCGTCTTCGCATCGCTTTTGTTTCGCTAACAACACTACAGCCCAACGGGATGTCTGGCATCAAACCCGTTTGGCGGCCGATAGACGGTTTGCCAACGGGGCGCCCATTTGCCTGCGTAATGATCGTATGGCGTCGTGTCGAGTCGCAGACCGGCAATCACAGCGAACGTGTGACCCTCGCGCGCGCAAACCGTGATCCACTTGCCCGGGCCGCGCTCGCCGTAGCTGCGAAACTCGGTTGAGCTCATCGGTGAAGCGATCAGACCGCCTGCGGCCAGCACGTATGAAATTGTCCCTGAGCAATCGTAACCGTGATCATCAAATGATTTGTGACCGCCGCCATAACGATACGGCTTCGACCGAAGCTGATTGGCAGCCCAGACGGCTCGCTTCACTTGAAGCGGCGCCTTCCTCGGCGCAGCCGCGCGGCCAAAACGAAGACGCGCGGTCTTCCCCGACACAAGTGGTCCGGAACTCGGAAAGAGATCCGCCGATGCCGAAGAAACAATCAATGCCAAAACAACGATGCCGAACAAGATTTGACGATTAACCGGACAGATAAATTCCTCCGGGGCCCTCCTGTATTGAGGGCGACCGCCGGATGAAAGAAAAAAATTCAGGAATTGTCCCTGGCGCAGAATCTTGTGATAAACTCTGGGTATGACTCGCGGGTTTGCTTTGCCGGCCGCGTTTCTCGCTACCGTCATGCTGGTAGCGGCTGGGGATCAATCACAGCGTGGCAAATCTGAAGAACCCGATTCGTTTGACATTGAGCCGCCGATTCTCAAGCAAAACTTCTCAAATTTTCTGCCTTCTGCGACACCCGCACCGGATACTGATGTCGCGCGTCTTGAAAAGCGATTCGAGCAAGCAAAACAAAATGCTGGAGGTGCGGAACGCCTTTGCAAGATCGGTGTGCTTTCGAAAGTCGAATTGGAACAGCGGTTGTTAAGAGTTGTTCAATGCGAATGCAATCTTGCAAACGCCCGGGTCACCGTTTGCAAAGGAGAAGTTGCCGAATTGGAGTCGCGCGTTGCATCTGGTGAAAACGCCAAAGACGATCTTGCAAACGCGCGAGCAACTCTGGCGCAATTAACTGAAGCCGCCCAGACCGCCACGATGAAGCGCGAGCGCGCAGAACTTGAAACCGCGGAAGCGAACCTGCGTCGTCAGCAAAAACTTCTTAAGCTCGGCGCGGCAAACCAATCCGACGTAAGTCACGCGGAAGAAAAGCTCGCGGATCTCAAGCTGCCGAGAAATTAAGACCATTGCAGGGCGTCTGTGTCAGAAGCCCGCCGTCAATATCCAGCCGCCATTCCGTCTTTCCGCGATTCGCTGGCGCCGACGTACACCCGCTGACCGTCGTGCATTTCCACTTTGATGGCCTGATAACCACCGTAGCCGCCGACATCAAAACGCACGTCATGACCTTTTTTGCGCAGTTCCCGCACGGTCTCGTACGGAATACCGCTCTCGACTTCAACGTAGCCACCCGATCCGGTCATCTTTTCTCCGGTCGGTTCGTTGTCGCCCTCATGCTGCCAGCGCGATGCGTCGCCGGCCTCCTGCACGTTCAAACCAAAATCGATCTGGTTCGTGAGCACTTGTACATGACCCTGCGGTTGCATGCCGCCGCCCATGACGCCGAATGCTTCCCACGGCTTGCCGTCTTTCATCACGAAACCGGGAATGATGGTGTGAAACGGGCGTTTGCCGGGCGCGTAAACATTCGCGTGAGCCGGCTCAATGGAAAAAAGTTCACCGCGATCCTGAAACATGAAGCCGAGGCCGGGCACCACGATCCCGCTGCCCATCCCGCGATAATTGCTTTGAATCAACGACACCATGTTGCCCTCGTCATCGGCTGTACACATGTAAATCGTGTCGCCGTCATCGATCGCGGAACTGGAGCCGGCTCGTCCTCGAGCCGAACTCCCTGCGGAACGACGCGACGGCGTGCCGGCTCCACTTTCCGGGTTGCCTGCCTCTACACTTTTGGCGGCGTGATTCGGATCGATCAGTTTGCGGCGGCCGGCTGCGTAACCTTTTGAAAGCAAACCGCCGAGCGGAATTTTTGCGAAATCAGGATCTGCGTAAAACTTTGCCCGATCCGCCCAGGCGATTTTCTTTGCCTCGATCATGGCGTGCAGCGTCTCGGGTGAATTGCGCCCCATCGATCGCAGATCGAATCCTTCGAGGATGTTCAGTATTTGCAGCGCGGCAATGCCCTGACCATTCGGTGGAAGCTCAAAAACATCGTAGCCGCGATAATTGATAGACACCGGTTCTACCCATGTGGATGTATGTTTCTCGAAATCGGCCTTTCGGAGAAAGCCGCCATTACTCCGCATGAAATCATCGATCTTGTCGGCGATTTCGCCCTTGTAGAAAACGTCGCGCCCCTTTTCACCAATCAGCCGCAAAGTTTTCGCGAGCTCGGGATTTTTGAAAATATCGCCCTTCGCAGGAGTGCGGCCTTTGCCGTCGAGCGTGTACGTTTCCAGAAACGCACCGGGCAATCCTTTGTACAGCCGCGGCCCGAACGCCCAGTAATACGCGATCAATTCCGTGACCGGAAAACCCTCTTCGGCGTATCGAATCGCAGGCGCGAGATCGTCACTCAGTTTTAATTTCCCGAATTTTTTGTGCAGCTCCGCCCATGCGTCCACGGTCCCCGGCACGCTGATCGGCAACATGCCTGTCGGTGGAATTTTTAACGCACGACCCTCACCAGGCGCTGCGCGTCCGCCTCTCCCTGGCCAGGGAGAGGATTGAGGTGAGCGTGGCGTTTGTAATTTCTCGAGCTCCGCTTTCATTTGGTCGTAGCTCAAGCCCAGCGGGGAACGTCCGCTCCCATTGATTCCGTAAAGCTTGTTTTCCTTGGCGCTGTAAACAATCGCGAAGAGATCGCCGCCGATTCCGTTGGAGACGGGCTCCATTAAGCCAAGGGTTGCGTTTGCGGCGATTGCCGCGTCTACTGCGCTGCCACCTCGTTTAAGGATGTCGATCCCCACCTCTGTTGCCGCTGGCACGCTAGTGCAAACGATGCCGTGGCGCGCAAGAACCTCCGATCTTGTGGCAAAATTCTTTCCGGTGATGCGATCGATCTGGGCGTCGAGCCGAAGACCAACGGCTACCACAGCCAGCAGTGAAAAACTTAGTGGCTTAATCCATCGCACCAGCCACATTAGCGCCTTCCATTTAAAGAGTGCACTTGAATTTTAGTGTCGGATTGTATTTGATTGCTCACCGCAAATGAGGATTTCTAGCGATGACCAAAAAGCGATCGGCTTGATACTGATCTGCGTGGGATTTCTTTTCTTTCTGATCGGGCTTGCTGCGCACCTCAAAGAAGGTTTTCAGTCTCGCGCTGAAATTTCGACCGCCGGCTTCACCGCCGCGGCAGTTGCGGCAGCACTCGGCATCATCTTCGTCTTGTTTTCCTTGAAGAAGAAACAAGGCTGAAATGGAAACGTGGCGCAGACGATCCTGTCTGAGACTTCAAGCTCGCGCGGCAAACCGTCACTGATGGGCAGGCTCGCCGCAGCGAGGTCCGTCCGCTGGCGGGCAGGATAGTCTGGGTCACGAACAGAACGACGGCGACCGTTTCCGGTTCGCCGCCGTTCTCCCATCGCTCCCAAAATTGCGATCGTTATTCCTGCATCGCGTTGTTAAGCGCTTTATGGGCGTTCATCATGTCCTGATGCGCCTTCTGAATGTCGTCGAGCTTCTTCTGCTGATCCGCATTTAGCAGCGGACGGATCTGCGACAACGAGCTGTCCATCACGGTTTTCATTTTCTGCATCGCCTCCTGATGGATGGCGGCGATCTGCGGTTTGGCCGCGTCGACGATCGGCTGAACCTTAGTCTGTTGATCAGAGGTCAGATTCAACTGCTTGGTGATTCCCTGAAGGCCAAACGCGTGGCCGTGCCCACCAGGGCCGGCTTGAGCCTGCAGGGCAATCAAGCCGCCAAGTGCGATCGCGCCGGCGGCTACAACTGTTAATAGATTTCGTTTCATAGTTAATGTTTGTTGTTTGCTGTGCGCTCTTCGCGCTTTCAAAGATGATGACCGAAGGCGCCGAAGAACGGTTACAAAAATTTTTGGTTGTTATCCAATTATGTCATTCCGAGCGAAGTCGGAGGAATCTCTCGATGTAAATTTGAGGCCATGGCGCGCGACTACAACTTTTGGATCTACATCGTCACAAACCGGGTTGAACCATAGTTGGCGCGACTTGGGTGTGGACGTGCTACAGGAGGCATAACTTCAAGAGATTTGATTCGCTCACTTCCCGTTCGCTCAGCCTGCGGCCTTCCCGTCGATCTCGCGGCTTCCCCAGCCGCTCCATTCTCGAGTTCGCTCGAAATGACAACGAGGCGTCCGCGTGATTCGGGCGCGCAACTGAAACTTGTAACCAAAGCGTATCCGCATCGGTCATTGTCAATGGTGTGGATACGTTCTCGACCACATGGATGATTCTGACGCAAGCGCGCTGGTTCAGGCTGCGCTTGAGCATGATGATGAGGCAGCTCGGGCGCTGGTCCGTCAGCTTTATCCGCTGGTCGCAAAAGTGGTTCGGGCGCATCGTCCACGCCGAACGGCCGAGGAGGACCTTTGCCAAATGATTTTTATCAAAGTTTTCCAAAAATTATCGCAATATTCGGGCAAGGTGCCGATCGAGCATTGGGTTTCGCGCATCGCTGTGAACACCTGCCTCAACCAAATCGAGTCGGAGAAAGTGCGGCCTGAACTTCGCCATGCCGATTTGACTGTTGAAGAGCAAGCGACGATCGAGAATCTGGCCACCTCGGCCGAGGAGTTGGCTCCAGACCGGCAGCTCGCATCGCGTCAGCTCGTAGAGCACCTTTTGGCCGCGCTGAAACCGGTCGAGCGACTGGCGATTGATTTGCTATACTTGCAAGGACGTTCGGTTGAGGAAATCCGTAAGATCACCGGCTGGAGCACGGCGTTGATTAAGGTGCGTGCGTTCCGAGCCCGGCAGAAAATGAAACAACAGCTGACGAAAATTTCGGCAAAGGAGAAACAATGAAAAACGAAAAAATCGATCGGTTGCTGAGATCCGCGGCCCGGGCACGCGAAGAGACCGCGGCTACGATGCCGTTTGGGTTTGATACGCGTGTAGTGGCGCTCTGGCGCGCGGCTGCCCAGAGGACGAATGGAGTCACGTCGCTCGTCCGGCGCGTCGCTGTGTTGTCGGCAGCGGTGATTATCATATTTACAGTCGCAGCCGTCCGTGAAGCCAGTCAAAACCGCGAAATCGGTGAATCTTTTACGAACGAATTCGCTATCGCAGACTCGGCGATTCAGGATGAGTTTGTGAAATGAACCGCGCGTTGCAATGGAAACTCATTGCGGGATTCATTCTGGTGTTTGTTGCCGGTGGAATCAGTGGGGCATTTCTTGGAGGATTGTATGCCCGGCATCATTTCTTTCAGCTTCATCATCCCCAACTGATCGCCGCACGAATGAAGGAAAGACTCCGTGCCGAGCTCAACCTGACGCCAGAACAAGTCGCCAAGATTTCGCCGATCATTGATAAAGCAGCCGTACAACTCAGAGATCTTCGGCGGGACACGGCGCGGCGCGTTCATGAAACGATCGGGGAGGCCCATCGGCAGATGGCTGTAAATCTAACAGACGAACAACGCCAAAAATTGCAGCAAATAGAAGAGCGACATCGTCGCTCGCGTCATCGTCGTTTTCACGAAGTTCCTGCCGAATCGGCGTCGCCGACTCCATAGTTTCCTGGGGCTGTACCGTGCACTGTCCTTAGGGCATCGAGTTCGCGCAGCCTCTCTCTCAAATATCCGCTGAGGACAGCGGACACTACAGCAAATCTTGCCACGGTGGGATAACTCATATCGGTAAGCCGTTAAAACGGCTAGTGTCATGCGTCGCTCGATCACCGGCCTGAAGGCCGGTGTTAATTACAGATTAGTTTGGGAGAATGTGTTACAGAACTCCATATTATGATGTGGGAGCTGTAGCCGGGGGCGCTGACCCCGGCAGCCGTGATCACCCCGATGAGTCGGGGCTACAATTTAGCTGGTCGAGCAAGACATCTCATTAACACTGGGCTTTAGACCGGGGGTCACGCATGCCTCACGCAGCAGCGTTTCAACGGCTTTCCTCTCTAACAGCGAAGTTACGGGAAGCGAAAGCTCTGTAGCGTGCGCTGTCCTCAGCGCATCGATTTCGCGACGTGGCAATCCTGTGTTCTCGGCTGAGGACAGCGGACACTACAGCGGTTGCGATCCTACCAGGGCAGGTTAGAACCGCAGTCCCTTTTCAAAAAGGATTCGTTCGCGCTCAATACTTGCGCCTCGGCTAAGGAAAAAATCGCGCAGCTCGGGCGTATAGAAATCGCCATCGTATTGTGGATTGAGACCGAAAAAGATTTTGCCGCCCGGAGCGAGGTGATGCTGCAAATCGCGCAGGAAAAAATCCCATTCCTCCGTGCCCCAGCGTTTTTTCGATGGATGGTAAAGGTTGAAGTTGACCGAAAATGCGGTGATCCAATCAAACTTTTGAGGGAGATCGGGCAGCGGCTCGAATGCGCTGATTCTGCACACGACCCGCGGAACGCCGAAAAGCTCGAGCAATTCCGCAAAAAGAACGACGCGCTCTACGTCCAGTCCCAGGACTGAATGGCCGAGGTTTTTGAGGATGAACAAGAAAAATCCGCCTCCGCAACCGAGATCGAGAACGCGCTTGGAGGCTGAGCGATGGAGCTTCAAATCCTGCACACGTTCACGGTTCAATCGCAACCACGGCTCGATATCTGCATATTTGGCATACCCTGCAGTGGAGTTTGCATATCGCTGCTGGATCGCGCGGGCGCGTTCCCGATCGATCTGCCCCAACATCGGCTCAAGCGACACACGGAAAATGGATCGTTGCGCCCTGCGCCAGCCGCGCCGGTAGCTCAACGGGTCTGCAAACTTGAGAATCTTACGGGAAAGCTTCATTTGTGGCGGAGGCAATCCTGCCTGCGAGCACGCCTGACGCAAGTTCGTCCCGCGAACAGATTCGCTCTGAAGCGGAGCGCTGAATTCGCAGACATGATTGTCTGCGTCACGCTTCTATGATTTCGCGGAGAAGTCGCGGGCCGCAATACACAAACCCGGTATAAAGCTGAACGAGTTCGGCGCCCGCCTGAAATTTCTCCAGCGCGGATTCCGCGTCGCAAATTCCGCCAGAAGCGATCACCGGAATTGCGGCCTTTTTAACAATATCGCGCACGAGCGCGGTGGCCTTTCTGCACAGGGGCGCGCCGCTCAAGCCGCCTTCCTCATCGAGCTCCGCCGGAATTGACGAATGATCAAGGGTTGTGTTCGTCGCGATGATGCCAGCGACGCCGTTTTCTACGCATACCTTAAGGATTGGTTCCAATTGGACCGGCGAAAGGTCAGGCGAAATCTTGATCAGCAACGGTTTCATCGCAGCATCGGGCTCCTTTCGAATCGCGCGTAGTAGCCCCGACAGTGCCGTGGGCTCCTGCAAATCGCGCAACCCTGGCGTGTTAGGGGAGCTCACATTCAGCGTCATGTAATCGGCAAAATCGCGAAGCAATCGAAACGTATACAGGTAATCGTCCGTGGCCTTTTCGAGTGGCGTTGCACGGGATTTTCCGATGTTGATGCCGACTGGAACGGTGGGCCAACGCCCGCTTCCGCGCAGTTTGCGCAATCGTTGTGCGATCGCGTCTGCCCCATCGTTATTAAAACCGAGACGATTGATCAGCGCTCGTTGCTTCGGCAATCGAAAGATGCGCGGCCCAGGATTTCCCGGCTGCGCTTTCGCGGTCACGGTGCCGATCTCGATAAAACCGAACCCAAGCGCCGCCCATGCCGGAAGCGCGACGCCGTTTTTGTCGAGACCGGCAGCAAGTCCGACTGGATTTGGAAAGTTCAAGCCGAAAAGCCTTTTCGGTCTCGACGGCGGCTGAAGATATCTGAGCGCGTGCAGCGCGACATCGAAATGCGAAGCACCGCGAAGCATATCGAGTGTGAGATGATGCGCGGTCTCGGCGTCGAGCGAAAACAGCAGCGGCCTGACGAGTCGTTCGTACAGGCGTTTCATTCGCGGTGCACTATCGAAACAGAGGATTTTTCCTCAGTCATATCAAAGTTCCCGTTAACACCTGGCTTTGGCCAGGTGTTTGATACCAGAACCGAATCAGCCTTTTAACGGCTTGTGGCGAAGCATACGTTGAACGAAGCCGTTGAAACGGCTGATGTTTGCGACACTCGATGTGCACCGGACTAAAGTCCGGTGTTAATGCGGGCTGATAACGGCAATGATCTTCGCTCACTTGCCGATGCAAAACTGACTAAAAACGGAGTCGAGAATCTGTTCCACATCGGTTACGCCAATTACTTCCCCGACCACGCGTAACGCCTTATCAAGATCGATTGCGACGTACTCGGGCGACACTCCCTGAGCCAACGTTGCGTGCGCCAAATCGCACGATTCCAAGGCGCGGCGAAGACAATCGCGATGACGAGTATTGATCGCGATTGAGCTTTCCGGTCTCAGATTTTGCTGCCTAAGACGTGTCAGAATTTCCGTTTGCAGTTGCGGCAGGCCCTCTCCGCTTAAGCATGAAATCCGCAACGCCCCGAAATTTTTCCAATCGGCGTCCTCGGGCAAATCGCTTTTGTTCAAAACAACGATCTCGTTTAAGTCGTCGGCCTGACCATTAAAATGTGCCGTTTTGGGCGTGCTGCAGTCCGCGATGTGAAGACGCAAGTCTGCCAGTTGCAACGATTTTTCGGTGCGCGCAATTCCTTCCCTCTCCAGTTCGCTTTCCGAAGCGCGCAGGCCTGCGGTATCAAGCAACCGGATCGGCACGCCATCTAGATTGATTGCTTCTTCGATCGTGTCACGCGTCGTACCATGGGTGTCGCTGACGATCACTCGGTCATAGCCAAGCAGCCGATTAAGCAGACTCGATTTGCCTGCATTGGTCGCCCCGTAAATCACCACGCGCACGCCTTCGCGCAACACGCGACCCTGATCGGCGGTGGCGAGCAATGCGGCAATCTGTTCGCGAACAGAATCAAGCCGGGCGCAGAGCGTCTCGTCTTCGTCCGGCTCAATGCCCTCCTCCGGGAAATCGATTGACGCGTTGATGTGCGCCAGCAGCGCGATCAATTCGTCGCGGACTTTCCTGATGCGATCGCCCAGTCTGCCTTCGAGTTGTTCAGTGGCAGAACGGAGCGCCAGGTCGGTACGGGCGCGAATCAGATCGATAACGGCCTCGGCCTGGGTGAGATCCATTTTTCCGTTAAGAAAAGCGCGCTCAGTAAACTCGCCAGGCCGCGCCGCCCTTACGCCGGCGCGCAAACAGGCTTCCAGAACTTTGGCGGACACCAGCGTGCCACCGTGACAACTGATCTCGACCAAATCCTCGCCCGTGTAACTTGCGGGCGCGCGATGAACCGAGACCAATGCTTGATCGATCAATTGGTTTTCCGCGCTAAAAATTTCGCCCAGATGCTGAACGTGTGACGCAAATCGTGATGGCTTTTCTTTACCACGAAAAATCTTATCGGCGATTTCGATCGCATTCTCGCCTGATATGCGGACCAGCGCGATAGCGCCTTCCCCCGGCGGCGTCGAGATTGCGGCTATGGTGTTAGAAACTGTCATGACTCCAATAACAAATTGTAGGGCAACCGCTCCGGTTGCCAAATTCGTATGCGAATCTCTCCGCGTGCTATTGCGGACGTATCACTTCTTTCAGCGCAGCGACTAACCTCTTATTTTGCTCCAACGTGCCCACCGAAATGCGAACCCATTCGGGCAAACCATAGCCTTTGAGCGGTCGCACGATGATTTTCCGTCGCAGCAGTTGTTCGAATAGTGCACAACCGTCGCCGACGTTTACCATTACAAAATTCGCAACGCCTGGGACAAAAGGCAGTTTCATTTCGGCAAATTGTTCCTGTAAACAGGCCCGACCTTCGTCGATCACACGTTTCGTCTCGCGCAGGTGTGCATCATCCTCCAACGCGGCAAGCGCGCCGGCTTGCGCGATGCTATTCACGTTGAATGGCTGCCTCGTTCTGTGAAGCACATCGATCACGTCCGTCCGCGCAAGAGCGTAACCGATGCGTAAGCCAGCCAACCCATGAATCTTCGAAAATGTCCGCAGCACGATCACGTTTCGCCCTTCGCGAACAAATCGAAGCGTATCAGGCGGATTATCGAGAAATTCGAAATAAGCCTCATCGAAAACCACGATCACTTGTTCCGGAACGCGCGATATAAAGCTGTCGATCTCGCGTTGCGAAATCAATGTGCCGGTAGGGTTGTTTGGATTTGGGATGAAAATGAGACGGGTTCTCGGAGTGATTGCTTCCAACGTCGCCTCCAGGTCCTGTTGATAGCCCGGGCTCGGCACTTCGATCATTCGCGCGCCGAATGAAGCGGCGATCAATTTGTAGACGACAAATGCGTATTCAGAGGCGATCACCTCATCCTGACGCATGGCGTCGAGAAAAGCGTGACCGAGAAATTCGAGCGCTTCATTTGAGCCATTGCCGAGAATAACGTTCTCAGGCGCGAGACCGAGTTTGGCTGCAATCGCTTTGCACAAGTAAAAACCGCTGCCGTCGGGATACAGATGCGCGTTTTCCAAGGCAGCGCCCATGGCTTGGATCGCCTCGGGAGAAGGGCCCAGAGGATTCTCGTTCGAGGCCAGTTTGATGATTACGGCCGGATCGACGCCGAGTTCGCGCGCCGTTTCCTCGATCGGTTTCCCAGGTTCATAGACATCGATCTCGCGTAGTTGAGGGTTTGCCAGCTCCCAGATGGAAGTCATGCGCGACAGGGTAGATGGAAGCGGGAAAGTTTCCAATCGCCTTGGTTCTTAGCCTTGCTCTTGCGCGTGCTCATGCTCATGCTCTTCCCCTAAACGCACGCCCAAGCGAGAAGGAGAGAGAGCCGTCACGTGAGAAAATTTGAATGTGTGTCAGTGTCAGTCGCTGGTCGTCTCGCATTCGTCGTCGCGGCGATTCTGATGCCGATGCTGCTGACAGGTTGCGGGAAAGGGCCGGGCGGCGAAAAGACTACGGCTCAGAAAAGCGAGGATGATTTTTTAGACAAAGACGCAAAGCCCGATGAACGCAAATATCTCCTCGCGGCAAAGCCGTTCTTCATTGCCATCGCCAACCGGAAATATGTGGACGCTTATACGTTGCTTTCCAGCTACGCCAGGGCACGGATGTCTTTCAACCAGTTTACGCCTTCTGAGGAGCAAGCCACTTTCCAGCAATACGAATTGAATCCGTATGCGAATGTGACGCCGGAGCAATTCGCCTATTTGATGCAATATGTCGAGGCGGCGCGTGGCGCACCTCGCGCGCCCAAGATGCTAAGCGTGTTCTCGACCGATCCCGACGTATTGAACCGGCGCAGCAAGGAACAATTCGGCGCGATGGACTCGATGTTTGCCATCGGCGCGATGCCTGACTGGATTCCTGCCGACATCCGGCGTGCGAGTCTGCGCGGGCAAATCCACGCCGAACTGTCACCGCAGGAACTTCAAAAGGTGGCGCAGCAGCAGGGCATTAGCGTGGAGGAGTTGAAGAAGGAGGAAGATTTTGATCCCTACTTCAACCTCAAAGTCGTTCTCGTCGAAGAAAACGGCCAGCTCAAGGTCGGCTACTTCGAATTCCTGCCGCCCTCAATTATGGATTGACGCTATTCTTGGTAGCACGAGCATGAGCGAGTCGAGCATATGAAAACCGCCGACGAATTCATTTACCTCGATAATAACGCCACCACGCCGCTGGATCCTGCGGTGATCGAGGAAATGATGCCGTTTTTGACGAAGTGCTATGGCAACCCTTCCAGCGGCTATACATTTGCCGCCAAGTCGCGAAAAGCTGTCGATCTGGCACGGGAACGCCTGGCAGCGTTGCTCGGATGCGAACCGCCGGAAATTGTTTTCACCAGCGGCGGCACAGAATCCAACAATGCGGTGATTCATTCCGCGCTCCAGTTTGCACCACTCGGGAAATTCGCCACTGGACGTGGCGGACATGTCATAACAAGCACGGTCGAACACAGCGCCGTGTTGCGCCCCTGCCAGGATCTCGAAAAACGCGGGAGCGCCGTCACGTTTCTAGGCGTGCATCAGGATGGCAATCTCGATCTAGCCAAATTCGAGGCTGCCATTCGCCCGGAGACCGCGCTGGTTTCGACGATGTGGGCGAACAACGAGACCGGCGTGCTGTTTCCGGTTGAGAAAATCGCTGAAATTTGTCGCCGAAAAGGCGTGCTCTTTCATACCGACGCTGTGCAAGCCGTCGGAAAGATTCCGATGCGACTGCGCGATACGGCGATCAATCTCCTTTCCCTTTCCGCGCACAAGTTGCATGGCCCAAAAGGCATAGGCGCGCTTTACGTCAATCGGCAAACCCGCTTCAGCCCTTTGATCGCAGGCGGCGGCCAGGAAAACGGACGACGCGGCGGAACGGAAAACGTCGCAGGAATTGTTGGCCTTGGAAAAGCGGCCGAGCTCGCCTCCAAGTATCTCGCAGAAGAGAATTGCAACATTCTCTCTATTCGTGACCGCTTTGAAAAATCGGTCCTCGAAGCAGTGAGCGGGGTATCGGTGAATGGCACTGGCGCCTCGCGGATTCCGAACACGTCGAGTTTATCGTTTGAAGGAATTGAATCTTCTTCTGCGCTCATCCTTTTGGATCGACATGGTATCTGTTGCTCGGCTGGATCTGCCTGTCGAACCGGTTCGCAGGAGGCTTCGCACGTGTTGCGCGCAATGAATCCGAACAGCGATGGCGCCCGGCGCAGTCTCCGTTTTTCTTTCAGCCGATTCAACACTGACGCTGAAATTGATCGTGCTATTGAAATCGTTCCGAAGGTGATAGAGAAGCTCCGTCAACCCGCGGCGCCGCGGGCCGTTACCGCGGCAATCTGAGTTGCAGTTGTAGCGGTGCTCGCCGCGGCGAGCACCGAATCAATGAATTAGGCTTCTGCCACAAAAACCTCCCAATGCCAACGGCGGACGGGAGACCGCCGCTCCTTGAGCTGCTTTCCCGATGACAATTTCCTAAGAGCGCAATATCGTGCGGCACTGTTTTTGTTGATGAAGATTTCTCGTGATCCATCTGCTTCGCGCTACGAACACGTCGGGAAAGGTCTCCGCCGGAGCGATCTTAATCCCGATCCAATCAAACAATTTGGGAATTGGTTTACTGCCGCAATCGAGGCGGGCATTCGCGATGTCAACGCAATGAGCCTTGCCACAGCCGGCCCGGATGCGAGACCGTCAGTGCGGATTGTGCTGTTAAAGAGCTTCGACCAGGACGGGTTCGTTTTCTTTACCAATTATGAGAGTGAGAAAGGCAAGCAACTGGACGCCAATCCGTACGCGGCACTGGCGTTTTACTGGATCGAAGTCGACCGGCAAATTCGCATCAGCGGAAAAGCCGAGAAAACGTCGCGCAAAGAATCGCTGACCTATTTTCATTCGCGCCCGACCGGGAGCCAGTTGAGCGCATGGGCGTCGCGTCAGAGCGAGATGGTCGACGGACGACGCGTGCTCGACGCGCGCATGGCAGAGATGACCGAACGCTTCGGGAACCAGCCGATTCCATTGCCGCCGCACTGGGGTGGTTATCGGCTCAAACCGGATAGGATTGAATTCTGGCAGGGCCGCGCCAGCCGTTTGCACGACCGATTTCGTTACACACAAAAGACGGACGGGGGCTGGTTGATCGAGCGGCTGGCGCCGTGAGAAACAACGAAAGAAGTACGAGGAAACGGCTGTAGCGTGCGCTGTCCTCAGCGCACTCGGCAATGATATAGCCAACCCCGCGCATGTTATCCACTGAGGACAGCGGACACTACAGCACCATTTGTTGTTTCTCGCCCTTAGGGCATGATCGGCTAGATCATTCATGAAGAGAAGTGGTGATGGCAAAATCGATATCGCCCGCGGCGATATCACGAAGCTCGAGGTTGACGCGATTGTGAACGCGGCGAATACGACGCTTCTCGGCGGTGGCGGAGTCGACGGAGCGATTCATCGCGCCGCTGGTCCTGAATTGCTCGCGGAATGCCGTACGCTTGGCGGCTGTAAAGCCGGCGAAGCGAAAATCACTCGTGGCTATCGTTTGCCCGCTCGATTCGTCATCCACACCGTCGGACCGATCTGGCGTGGCGGGACACATGGCGAGCCCGAGACGCTGGCAAATTGTTACCGAAATTCGTTGCAGGTTGCGGTGGAAAACGGAATCAAGACCATAGCGTTTCCGGCGATCAGTTGCGGCGCCTACGGCTACCCACTCCAGGAAGCTGCGCAAATCGCTGTAAAAACCACCCGAGAATTCCTCACAGGGGAGGATAAGATCGACAAAGTGATCTTTGTTCTCTGGAGCGACGATATCTACGAAGCCTATCGCAGCTTATTGTAGCCGCTTCCCTGTGGGAAGCGC
>DATASP010000121.1:0-8051 GCA_036269155.1 Candidatus Udaeobacter sp. | reverse complement strand
CAATCGCCCGAATACCGAGCACGAGCACGATCACGAGCAGGAGCAAGAGAAAAGACAGAAATACACGTGCACGATGCATCCGGAAGTGGTCATGGATCATCCAGGCAATTGTCCGAAGTGCGGAATGAAACTCGTGCCGCTGAAAAAAGACAAACGTCCAACGCCCAAGGTAGGGGCGATTGACCTCAATCGCCCGGGGCACGAGCACGATTACGAGCATGAACACGAAAAAATGCACATGGAAATGCATTCATCCATCGATCTCGCCGATCCAATGAGCCGCGAGGGTTCAGGCACGAGCTGGCTGCCCGATTCGAGTCCGATGTATGCCAAAATGTTCATGTTCGATGACAACATGCTGATGTTGCATGGCGCGATTTTCCCGCGCTACACCAACGTGAGCACTCGACGCGGCGATGATCGGATCGATGCGCCGAACTGGTTCATGGCGATGTTTTCCCATCCGCTCGGCGACAGCGCGCAAATCGGTGCGCGCTTGATGATGAGTCTCGATCCGCTGACAGAAGGGGGTCGCGGGTATCCGCTTCTCTTTCAAACTGGCGAATCGTGGAACGGCCAGCCGTTGCATGATCGACAACATCCGCACGATCTCTTCGACGAACTCTCGGTGAGCCTATCGCAGAAATTCGCTCACGATCTGAGCGCGTATTTGTATTTTGGTTATCCTGGCGAACCAGCGCTTGGGCCACCCACATTCATGCACCGCCCATCAGCGATGGATGATCCTGACGCACCGCTCGGCCACCATTGGCAGGATTCGACGCACGTCACCTTCGGCGTCGCTACCGCCGGTCTCGTTTGGAGAAATGTGAAAATTGAGGGCAGCATCTTCACGGGGCGCGAACCGGATGAAGACCGCTACGATTTCGATCAGCCCGAATTCGATTCCTATAGTGGCCGCATTTCCTGGAATCCAACCCAAAACCTCGCGCTGCAAGTTTCGTACGGTTACATCAAAAGCCCCGAAGCACTTGAGCCGGACCTGAAACGACATCGCACAACCGCGTCAGTTATTTACAACCTCCCACTAGGAAACGATACCAACTGGTCGAATACGTTCGTGTGGGGGCAAAACCACGACACGGGCGAAGGCAAAACGCAATCGTTCCTGGTCGAATCAGATTATCAGCGCGGGCGCAATACCGTTTATCTGCGTTGGGAACGCGTGGAAAAATCCGGTCACGAGCTCGTTCTCAAGCCACCGGAAGAATCCGAAATTTTTCCTGTCAGCGGTTACACGATCGGTTACGTCCGCGATTTGTCACACGGCAACGGTCTCGACGTCGGACTCGGCACTCAATTCACCATCAATGATCGCCCCGACACTCTGGATCGCTACTACGGCGACGATCTCGGCTACGCCTTCGAGTTTTTCCTGCGTATCCGTCCATCGTTACACGGTCATGCTGGCCACGACACGGAGCACATCGCCGGAATGGAAAAATAAGGGAACAAAGCACACTGTTGGCTGTAGTGTGCGCTGCCTGCTCGCGAAAGCTTCGGAGTCCTCAGCGCATCCCCAAAAGCCTATTCGTGGGTAAATGGGTTTGGCGCGGATGTAACACGCCAAACCCGGGAATTATGGTCAGATGGTTACAGCTCGAATCTCGTACCAGCAGTCTCAGCACATAGACTTACAAGTAAGTTGCCGTTTGCGTCATAGACCTTGACGGTTGCGGACCCAGCATTGGCGTCTCCCGTATGATCCACGGTCGTTTCCCCCGCAATGATCGTCCAGCCCGTAAAGACGTTGGACGTGTTGAAGGTGAAGAATTTGAAGCGAAACGCATAGGTATGGTCAGTGGTATGGCGCCAAACCCCTTCTCCAGGCGTCTTCAGAGCCTGTGGTGTCCCTGCATTCGACTCCACCACCGTGCCACCCGCCACGAATTCTATTAGTGACGGGAAGCTCCTTATCACGTGACTTGCGCAGTCGTTTAGAGTTATCTGCATCTCCCAGGTCCCTTCAAGTCTTTTGCCTTCTGTGCCCTCCATGGTCGCCGTTGCGGCAACCATGGGGAGTAACGCAAAGGCGACGACCAAGGGAGCCATTATGCTCTTAACTAATTTTGTTTTCATAAGTGTTATTTTCTTTCATTGTTTTGGCCTTCATTGGCTTCCCACCGTGGGAGGTCATTTCCGGCCGTTCACTAAGGTACTCCGCAGAATTTGGCTGTGCGTTACGCGGAAAGGCGCAGAAATCTTTGGGAACCACGGATTCACCCGGATCTCACGGATAAGGGCCGATACAGGCGAAGATCCTAAACAGAAGATAGCGACGGAAACGAAGATTCTGATCTGCCTAAAGTAGAAAAACTTTCGTTATCTTACCTGCCTTCTGTTAAAACCCATTCTGGGCATCGCGCCCTGGCATACATGTTATTAGTGCAATCCGTGGTTGATTCTCTTTCGGTACGAGGGGACGACAATTTTCTCGAAGCACGGCTCGCCCCGTACAAACGGACATTTCCCGACGGAAAACCCCGGGTAAGTTGTTCCAGCTCAGTTAGAATCTTTTTTTTAGCTGGACGTACCAGAACCGGCCTTTGATCGTGGCAAGTGATGCGTCATAGCCACCCGAGCCAGCCGCAAACGGCGGGTCTTCATCGAATACGTTCTGCATTCCAAGGGAAATCGTGGTGTTATTCAACCAAGCGCCCCATCCACAAGGATTGTATTCGGCCGTGGATACAGGCAGAGCGTTTTTCTCCTTGCCGTCCTTGATCTTGAAATTTTTACCGCCGTCCTTGGCAAAGCCAGGCACTGGCGCCGGAGCAGGCGACAGCAGGTTGAACGTGTACGACGCGATCAGATCCAGGGTAATCCACTCCCGCACTTTCCGCGCGATCCAAGGGTAAGGCCCACTTCTCGGCATTTGTGGTTTGGGCGAGCGGGTCAAACTGACATTGTCATCTTCGTATTGGCCGGTATAGTGGACCACCGCGCCAATATCCAAACCCTGCATCCACGTATCGGCCGGGCCATCGTAGAACAGACTGAAATTGCCGCGATTCCATGGCAGCGACCCGGTCAGACTAAATCCCGGCGGGATGACTTCGCCCGCAATCCCGAATCGTTTTGTATCAGCCGCAATCTGAAGCTCAGCCCGCGATAGCCACGTGACGTTCAGCGTGGCCGTCAGCCTCCCAAAGTCCCCGTGACCAAACATCGACGAATCCAAAATATAGATCGCTTCGTAGTCGAGACCTTCAAAGACCGCGCCTGAAAGATTTTTGTTAGGATCAATGACCACGAGGATTCGTCCCGGTTCACCAGGAGCCGTAGGAGGGCCACGGATCACCAGACCGGGGAGATCATTATTGACGATAAACTGAAAACCGAGGAGGGATGTGATCGATCGCATATCGATGTGCCACCAATCGGCGCTGAGCGTCAGGCCCTTGATCCATCTAGGGCTGTAAACGGCCCCGTAAGACCATTCATACGCTACCTCCGGCTGTAGGCTCGGATTTCCTAAGGTACGTCCCTCTGCGCCGTAGAAAGATCCCCGCAAAAGAGGATCGAAGATTCCTATCGGCCCTCCTGTGGAAGCGGGCGAAATCTCCGATAGCGCAGGAGCATGAAACGCTTCGGTGTAGCTGCCACGCAAGGTAAGGGCGCCGATATATTTTGGATCGAACGGCTGCCAGCGAACTGAGACCTTTGGTCTCTGCGCGTTATACCGGGTGTGCGCTGCCGGCTCAAAGGGGAAAACTCCAGACGGTAGGACTGCAGAGGTGTTCTGGCTGTACCATTCCTCGCGTTCAGCAAAATCAACCTCGAAGCTATAGAAAGCGGGGAAGTTCTGCGCCGGACTGGTGCAGGGCACGCGCACTTCTTGGTAGATTGACCAAACATCCCGGTTCACTCTGGCGCTTCCACCATTCGTCGAGCCAATACTTTCAAAGGCTGTCTCGAGCGAGTCACGATCAAACGCCCATCTCGGCGCGTCATACTCACCGCCAAGAGCGAATGAGACCGGCCCTGCAGGGAGATTGAATAGATCGCCGTTAATCGTGACATAGCCAATAGGTAACTCATACTCGCCCGAGTTATGCAGGTTAACATAAACTCTGGCCCTGGCCGCCCTGGTGTTGTGAGCAGTGAAATTCAGGAACGGATCAAATGCCGTAGCTGGGTCTGTATCCAAAAGCGCTTCCCGCAATCCAGGGTCACTGACATTGCCGGTCGACAAATTCTGCCCGTCGTTCCGGGAATAACGAAAACCCAGCTCCCAATTCCAAGTCTTGAAATAATCGCCAAATTCTCCCATTTCGCCGCGCAGGCCAACATCGAACAGATAATCATGGTAAGTGAACTTGTTATGTCTCGGACCGGTATCGTTGATGGCGACAAACCCAACTCCGGTAGTTACGGGGAGGCCGCTTCCATCGGGAAGAAAACCTGGGATAGTCGCATCGGCGACCGTGAACGGATTAAACGGATTCTGAATTGGTACACTGAACGCGCGCGGACTAAAGGGCGCAGTCGTGCCTGGAGTCTTGAATGGATCGGGGATGATCGACACCGCTGCGCCGGACGCATCAAAAAATGAGCGGACGTACTTAAAATCGCCAAACACCGTCAGGTATTTGTCACACAAATCGCGCGTAAACGAACCATAGAATGCTTGGCGATCCGCTGGAGGAAGCTCTGGCGTAATAGCCGCGAAGTTATAGAACCAGTAATCGCCACCCCCCTTATAATCAGTGCCGGTTTGGGGACGGAACTGGAATGCATGCGGGCCGATAATGCCGGGTGCACCTGGATACGCATTGGGATTGATGAAACCGGTTCCCCGAGGAGTGCCAAAGAAGCCGGGAAAAGGTGTCTTGTAAAATGGCGAAGTTAACGAATTCGGCGCCGAGTGCGGAAGTGGCGTGTTCACGCCGAATCGCGGCGTACCGCCAGGACCGAAAAACATGCCTGGAAGCAAGCGGTGCCCTTGAACGCCGATGGTGAAGGCGCGAGACTCGAATCCGCCCCAGGGTATGTAAAACGCGTTAGCGGTCAGGTCCCGGTCACGACTAAACAGGCCACCAGTTCGTTCCCAGAAATCGGCAACGACGACAATATCTGTTTTATCATCTCCAGTGCCGGCCTTGATCCATGCCTCCCTTTCGCCCATCTCATTGGAAGCTCCCAGGTTCGTGTTTCCGTAACTGCCGCCGATCTCCAGCCCATGAAACTTGTGGATCAAAAAGAAGTTAACCACGCCCGCGATCGCATCAGAGCCATATACCGCGGAGGCGCCATCCTTCAGGATATCGATGTGATCAATCATTGGAAACGGAATCAGGTTAATGTCCACGCCTCCGCTGAATCCGACGGCGTTCAACGAACCGAAGGCAACCCGTTTTCCGTCAACCAGCACCAGGGTTTCTTTGGACAACAAGCCGCGCAGGTTGAATTGAACGGTGCCGTCTCCGCCAGTGCGAGCGTTCAGGTTCTTGGTTCCCCCCGCCTGCTGTGGCAGAAAAGTTGTCAGGTCCGTTGTATTGCGAATGCCCAGTTTTTCGATGTCTGCCGGACGATACGTGTCCACCGGATTTGGGCCGACTTCTGCAGCTGTGGGAATGTTCGAGCCAGTGACAATGACACGTTCCACTTCGGCCGTTGCGCCCGTTGTCATCTGCGCCGGAGGCGGCGACGCTACCGCCGCCGGCGCAATCGCCTGAGCGGGAACCTTGGGAGCAATCAACAGATTAAAGCCGATAGCAACGGCGAAGACAGCTTGGCTTATTGCGGGAAGGACTACCCTAACTTTCACTGCCAGTTGTTCTCTTGGTTCGCGAGTCTCGTTAGCCAACTGACTGATGGCAAGCTCAATCGAGGCTAGCCGCGCTTAGTCGTTAGCGCTGGTCAAGGTGGATCGTTTTGTCCTCAAGACGATGGGCATCGCCGAAGGCCGCAAGAATCCGCTTTCCCTTGCGCGCACAGCAGAGTCCGGCGGCGGAGCCACATTTCCAACGCCTTGAGGACAAGGCGTCCCACCACTCTTCTGCTCCGAGGACGAGCGGAGTTATTTGGAAACTGTTTCTTTCGGCGCTAACGAGGCAACGATTTTTTCGAAGCGCGGATCGCCGCGTAGCGGATCCCACATAGGGTCCAAGCGCAATTCGCCATAACTTGGACCGCCGGGAACTTTGGTGACGGCTTCAAGTTGCTCGAGCGCCAGGTCAGGTTCGCCCGCCCAAGCACAAATCATGGCAAAGGATCTTCTTAGAAATGCCTCATTAGTATATGACCCGAACATCGGGTCTTGGGCGGTGGGCAGCACGCGTGCGCGCAGTTCCATCGCGCGCCGGCCTTCGCTCAGCGCCTCCTCTCTTCTCCCCAGGAATGCATCAATCAGCCCGAGATCAGAAAGCAGGTCCATATTATCAGGATGAATACGTAGCTCTTCCTCCAGCTTTGTGCGCACTTTCGTAAAGGCAGCGTGGGCAGCCATCGCGTCTCCTTTCAACCGAGCAACTACGCCTAGCGAAAAGTCACGGCTACCCTGAGTGAAGCCGGCGTCGAGTGTCTGCTTAAGGGGAAGCGCCGCCGCGATGCTACTTGCATCGTCGAAGTCGCGATCAGACAAAGCAAGACCCAGGCGAATGCTCGCCACAAATGGATCTTCCGCTGATCCAGGTTCATTGGCCAAGGCCTTTTCAATTGCAGCACGCACAGGTCGTTGGTCCGCTTGCCTATCTGATTCGATGCCCGCACGAATGATCCGCGGTTTGTTGCGGTCTGGTTGAAGTGAAATGATACGATCCATAATTCGGGCCATTTGATCGTAGTCGTGCAACCGTAGGTAGGTCGTTGCCAGGGTAATTAGGTAAGGGATATTTTGAGGATCGAGCTCAGATGCGCGTTCGAGGTTGTATGTGGCCTCAGCCCAGCGACCTTCTCGACGGTCAATCAATCCACCTAACTCAAAAGCTCGTGGGTTATTGGGTAAACTCTGTTGAGCAACAGCAATTTCAGCGCGGGCGCGGGCGTAATCGGAATATCCCCAATAGAGATGCCAGCCCAGCGCCAAATGCGCTTCCCCCGAATCCGGCTTCAACCGAAATGCAGAATCTATCGCGGACTTTGCCAGGGCCAAGCGAGCCCGGGTGTGGTCAATCTCTTGCTGATAAACCAAATCGTGCACAAAGGCTAACTGGCAATAGGCGAGGAAGAAGTTAGGATCACGAGCAACTGCTTTATTAAGCAGTTCCACAGCCTCGGAACGATCCACGAAATTCGCCTGGGAGGGCAGCTGGGCGTTGTAAATTAGAGAGACCGCGCGGACATAAAAATCATAGGCCACCAAGTCCTGAGTTGGTCGCTCTTCAATGGACGCCTTCTCACTGGCTGACAGTTTGGCGTGAAGGCGCTCGGCAACTTTTTGCGCGATCTCAGCCTGGATGGCGAACAAATCATTCAAATCGCGGTCGTATTCCTCGGCCCAAACGTGGGTGTCGGTGCGCGTGTCGATCAACTGCGCATTCAAGTGAATCCGATCACCGCTCCTGCGTGCGCTTCCTTCCAGCACGTGAGACACGCGAAGCACTTCGCCGATCTGACGCACATTTCGTTTGCCACGATATTCCATCACGCTCGTCCGGCTGATGACTTTGAGATCGGCGATTTTCGCCAGTTTGGTCAGAATGTCGTCCTGCACACCATCGGCGAAGACGGAGTTATCTTTCTGGTCGTTCAGATTTTCAAATGGCAGAACGGCGATTCCAGTTGCTACTGGTTGCCGGATCAATTCACTTTTCCAGATGATCCAGCCCGCGGCTGCGGCCAGCGCGATCAGGGACGCTGTAAGTAGCGCGCTGGTTGGATTGCGTTGTACCCATTTCTTCGCTTGGTCAAAAATTCCAGTGCGGCGCGCCTGAATCGGTTCATGCTTTAGCCAGCGTTCGAGATCTTCGGCGAGAGCGAGAGCTGAAGCGTATCGACGCTTTGAATCTTTCTCGAGGCACTTGAGACAAATTGTTGAGAGGTCACGATCGATCTTCGGATTTAGGAGGCGCGGTTGCCGCGGCTCA
>DATASP010000120.1:0-6341 GCA_036269155.1 Candidatus Udaeobacter sp. | reverse complement strand
TGACGAAGATTGCGTTCTTCTGCGAATTCTCAACTGTCACACGTTCATCAAGCGGAATGAAGACATCTGAGGAACGAGTCATGACTGTTTTTAGTTGCGATTCGCTCAACTTGCTATTGAGACGCTGGGCAACATCGAGAGTAACCAGCTTCTCCGGTGGACCATAACGGCGATATGCGCCGCTATCTTTGCCTCCGTGTCCGGCGTCCACGACCACGGTTTTAAACGTTTTGCTGGTGTCTTTGACCGCCCGAGTCCGCATGCTCGCGCAGGCAGGCAGCAGAGCGACAAACGCAAGCGTAACGATGCGATTTACCAGGCGGCGCATTCTGTTCTAATAGCAAAAAACACGCGATCTACAAAAAAGTTTCTCCCAAGCTCAAGTCAGAGCATGCTACTACAACGAGCGTTCATTTGTTTCTCCCAATTGCATATGAAATCACTTGTGTTTTGCACCGCTGCGCTTAAAGCCTTACCACCTTTATTATGATCCGATTTGCAATCGTTCCATTGCTCCTGGCACTGAACTTTTCGATGTGCAAGAAGCAAGAAACTGTTTCCCAGAACCCTCAGCCGGGCGGCACATCATCGCCAGCGTCGGGTGCCACAACCGCCGGAGGCAGTCCCGGTGTCCCGTCGGTGGCTGCGTCTCCGAAGATTAAGAAGCCGGTTGTCGATCAAACGGCTCAGGTGATAATTTTTTGTTATCATCGTTTAGTAGACAAGATCCGCTATCCAGGAACTGAGATCACGCCCGCTGCGTTCGAAGCGCAGATGAAGGAACTAAAGGACCGCGGGATTACAGTCATCTCAATGCAGGACTTGCTGGCATGGAAACGCAGCGAAAAGAACATTCCGCCACGATGCGCGGTTATTACATTCGATGATGGCTGGAAATCGCAATACGAAGTCGCGTGGCCGATACTAAAGAAATATGGGTATCCGGTAACAATGTTCATTTACACGGAAGGCGTACGCGGCGGTACATTGGGTGGCGGGGAAGCAATCACGTGGGAACAGCTCGGTGACATGCGTGACAACGGCGTCGATATAGAGGCGCACTCCGCGACGCACCAGGACTTGCGTGAAGGCCATAATATTATGCTGGCTTCCACTGGCGGTAAGAAAACGCGAACAAAACTCACCGGACCTCAGTATGAGCAATGGGTGCAAAACGAAGTTGTAGGCTGTAAGCAACTGCTCGAGCAGCGGCTTGGCATCAAAGTGAATTGCTTTGCCGTGCCGTTTGGCAATTACAACGAGCACGTGAAAGAGCTTGCGCGAAACGCGGGTTACGAAGCGATGTTTACGGTTTACGGTCAGCCGATAACCTTTACTTCGGCCATGGATTCGATCGGTCGTTACGCAATTGAAGCGAACAAGCCGAAGGTCTTTGAAGATGCTGTGAAGATGATCGGCGCGCCAACAAGCGGGGGAGCTCCTGTGGCCGAAGTCGGCGCGGCAGATCTCGCTCCCCAACCCGCAGATGGCGAAACGGCGCGTACCGCGCTTCCCCTCATCAAAGCCAATCTCAGCGCGATCGGGCAGATCGAACCCGGCAGTGTACAAATGCGGGTCAGCGGTCTCGGCGTCGTTCCGGCGACCTACGATCCCAAAACGGGCACCATCTCGTATCAAGTCACTCAAAAATTACGCGAGAAATCATGCAGCGTATTTGTCACCGCGAAATCCCAGGGAAAGAAGGTCGAAGCGCACTGGACGTTTGGGATTGAGGAAGGTGCGACGGTGCCAGCGGCACCTGCCAAACCAACCCCGAAGAAGTAGACGCGCGATGACACTCTGGGGAGCGCAGGCTGCTAGCCTGCAGTCGCCGGCAGCTAGCCGGCAACACAATCGCATTCATCAGGGAGGATTACCTAGCAGCTTTTCGGCAAGCTACCGAAAAGGACAGGCTGGCAGCCTGTGCTCCTCAATCCCACCGCAGCTACATGTTGAGTTCTGATCATGTTTCCACAACTCAGCGACAAGCTTCAGGAAATTTTCAAGGATCTGCGTGGGCACGGCGTCATCAGCGAATCGAACGTGGACGCCGCGCTGCGTCAGGTGCGCCTGGCGCTGCTCGAAGCGGATGTAGATTTTCAGGTCGCCAGAAAATTCATCGGGCGGATAAAAGAAAAAGCGCTCGGCGAAACTGTTCTCCGCAGCATCACGCCGGGTCAGCAGATTGTAAAAATCTTCCATGACGAGTTGACCGCGTTGCTAGGAGGTGATTCCGCGCCGCTTCACCTCCAGGACCAGGGGCGTATTTTGATTGTCGGTCTTAATGGGTCCGGCAAGACGACTTCCTCGGCAAAGCTGGCGCGTTTCTTACAGAAACAGGGTCATCTTCCTGCACTGGTCCCGTGCGACCTGCAACGTCCGGCAGCGATCGAGCAACTCGTGACACTCGGGAAACAGATTGACGTTCCGGTTCACGCGTCTGATCCGAACGAGAAGAATGTTCAACGCGTCGCAGCTGCCGCACTCGCGCAATTCGGAGGGCGGAGCTCCGGTGACGCTTTGGCCGATGTGATCCCGGCGCCGGGACCAGCGGAAGATCGCCCTTCCATTTACATTTTCGACACGGCAGGGCGGCAGGAAATCAACCAGCCACTGATTCAGGAACTGAAAGAGTTGAAAGAGTTTTTGCAGCCGCAGGAAATTTTGCTCGTCGTGGATGCGGCAACGGGACAGCAAGCGGTCAGTGTCGCAACTCATTTCAACGATGCGCTAGCGATCACCGGCATCATTTTGACCAAGCTCGATGGCGATGCGCGTGGTGGCGCAGCGTTATCAATGCGCGAAGTGACCCATCGGCCGATCAAATTCGCCGGGACGGGCGAAAAACTTGATCAATTCGAAGTCTTTGTTCCTGAGCGGCTCGCGGGACGGATTCTTGGGATGGGCGATGTGATTGGGCTCGTCGAGAAAGCTGCCGAAGCGGTGGAAGTCGAAGACGCCACCCGACTCGAGCGCAAATTGCGCACCGCTTCATTCGATTTCAATGATTTCCTGGCGCAGTTCAAGATGATGAAACGAATGGGGCCGTTGGAGAATATTCTTGGCATGCTGCCTGGCATGAGTAATATGCATGGCCTCTCCATTGACGAGAAGCAGCTGAAGCGCACGGAAGCGATCGTGCTTTCGATGACAAACGAAGAGCGGACGCGCCCCGACATTCTTAATGCACGGCGCCGTCAGCGTATCGCGCGCGGCAGCGGCTGCACCGTCACGGAGGTGAACGATCTGCTGCGGCGTTTTGATCAAATGCGCAAGATGATGAAAAGCGCGGGCAAAATGAAAAAAATGTTAAAAGGATTACAACAGTTACATCGCTAAAAAGCGAATCGCTCTACTCTTGTGACCTGTTCAACCATGTAACTTGTTTAAATATGGCAGTTTCAATCAGATTACGCAGAGAAGGCGCGAAAAATCGCCCGTATTACAAAATAGTAGTGGCCGACAGCCGCAGCCCACGCGACGGAAAATTTATCGAGATCATCGGCACGTACGATCCAAAGATTCCAGGTAACAATAGCTCGTTAAAGCTTGAACGGGCCGAGTATTGGATTAGCAAGGGCGCCCAACCGTCTGACACGGTGCGCAGCCTGATTAAAAAGAACAAGAAGGGTGCGCCGACAACCACGGCATCGCCGCAACCAGAACCAGCCACGGCGCAATCAGCCAGCGAAGAGTCTTCAGTTTCGCCGCCTCCAGCCGAGAGTTCCAGCTGACGGCCGTCAGCATTTTCACTTATTGAGCTGTAGCGTGCGTTGTCCTCAACGCATCCCTGAGTCTTCCCTGCTATCCATGATCCGCTGGGGACAGCGGACGCTACAGTCACCCCGCGGCGTGAACGAAATTTCGTGTTTGTTCGTGTTTACCTGTCACGCCGCAGTATTGTGCGAAGGCGGATTCGTGGTTAATTTCCTTACGCATGAGAGAGTTTCTCGAGTTCGTCATCCGGCAACTGATTGAATTTCCTGACGATATGGTGCTGACAGAAATTCCAAACGGCAGAACGACAACCTTCAAACTGCAACTTCGGAGAGGAGATGTCGGCCGTGTGATTGGGCGAGGCGGACAGACTGTTCAAGCTATTCGTGCGTTGCTGGCCAGTTCCGCCGCGCGCCACGGCGAGCGTGCCATCCTGGAAATTATCGAGTAGGTAAGGGCGATTGACCTCAATCGCCCGGCGTTTCAGTATTTCACGGAGCTTGGACGGTTCAGGTGAACCGCCCCTACCAATGAGGATCGACATTGTCACGCTGTTTCCTGAAATCTGCCGTGCGCCATTGAACGAGAGCATGATGAAACGCGCACAGGAAAAGAGAATTGTTGATGTTCAGATTCACAACCTGCGCGATTGGACAACGGACAAACATCACATCGTCGATGATGCACCGTTTGGTGGAGGGCATGGGATGGTGATGAAGCCGGAACCGATTTTTGCTGCGGTGGAGGATCTGAAACAGCAAACGTCCATCGTCCAATCAAACATCAAACTTCAAACACCAAAAATTATCCTGATGTCGCCCGCGGGCCGGCGGTTCGATCAACAAATGGCGGCGCAGCTTTCGCAGGAATCACATCTCATCATTGTCTGTGGCCATTACGAAGGCGTCGATCACCGCGTGATCGAACATCTTATCGATATGGAGATTTCGATTGGCGATTACATACTCACCAACGGCGCAATCGCTGCCGTCGTTTTGGTCGATGCAATCGCGCGTTTGCTGCCCGGTACACTTGGTCACGAACGATCCGCTGTCGACGATAGCTTCAGCTCGGAACGCTTGGGACTCGAAGGCCCGCAGTATACACGGCCCGCGGAATTTCGCGGCTGGAAGGTTCCCGAAGTTTTGCTCTCCGGAAATCACGCCGAAATCGCGAAATGGCGAAAAGAACAGGCAATGAAGCGCACGCGCGAGAATCGCCCGGATTTGCTGGGTAAGGGCGATTGACCTCAATCGCCCGCGGGCGCTTCAGGTGACCGCCCCTGTGTGACCCGGCCGAGGATTACGCTCGCGTTGATTCCACCGAATCCAAACGAATTGCTCATGACGTAATTCAACTCTGCGGCGCGCCCATGATTCGGCACAATATCGAGATCGCAGGCTGGATCGGCGTTTTGGTAATTGATCGTCGGCGGAATCCACTGCCGATCCAGCGCAAGCGCACAAAGCGCCGTCTCGATTGCGCCGGTCGCACCGAGCGGATGCGCGTAATATCCTTTTGTTCCACTAACAGGGACCCGCTCCGCATGCGTGCCCAACACTTGCTTGATTGCCGCCGTCTCCGCGCTGTCATTGAGCTGGGTCGAACTGGCGTGTGCGTTGATGTAATCGATCTGTTCGGGCACCAATTGGGCGTCGGTTAATGCTTCGCGCATTGCGCGAATGCATGATTCTCCGGTCGGTAGCGGCGTGGTCATGTGAAAAGCGTCGTTGTTTAAGCTGTACCCGAGCACCTCCGCATACACATGGGCCCCACGCGCTCGGGCATGTTCGAGTTCCTCGATGATGAGAGAAGCGCCGCCTTCGCCCATCACAAATCCATCGCGCAACATGTCAAATGGACGACAAGCCATTGCTGGTTCGCTCGCCCATCTGCTCATTGTTTTGATAATGTCGAACGCGCCGATCGTGATCGCGGTTAGTGGCGCTTCCGCTCCGCCAGCGACAACGACATCAACAAAATCGTCTCGGATGTAACGCAGCGCTTCACCAACGGACACGGTGCCGCTGGCGCAACTGTTTGAGTTGGTCGTGCCCACTCCGCGGAATCCGAATTCGATCGCGATATTTGAATGCGCCGAGCCACCAAACACCTGGACGGCAAGCGTAGGCTGAACGCCGCGCGCGCCCTTTTTCAAATATCTGATGTATTGTTCCTCAGCTTTGCAAACGCCACCCAGCGCAGTGCCGAAACTGACTCCGATGCGATCCTGCGGTTGTTCGCGGGAATATTTAAGGCCCGAATCCTCCAGCGCAAGCTTCGCAGAGACGACGGCGAATTGCGCGTAGCGGTCAAGCCGTTTCAGCCGCTGCGGCGAAAAATACTCCTCGGCATTCCAATCGCTAATTTCACCGGCACATCGCACCCGAAACACGCTGGGATCAAAGCTCGTGATGCTGCCGATCCCGCTCTTTTCCGCCATGATTCCATTCCAAAACCGATCGAGACCGATGCCGATGCAGGTAACCGGACCGATACCAGTGATGACCGCGCGTCTCCGGGCCTGCCGCGCCGTCTTGTCCGCCGTAGCCTTGGCGAAGGCGGAAGCCTTTGGCGTAGACGGGCTCATGCGGTCACCCTATTTGCCTTCGCTTCCACGTAAG
>DATASP010000119.1:0-10049 GCA_036269155.1 Candidatus Udaeobacter sp. | reverse complement strand
GGCTTTGTCTGTGGCGTCGTGACGGGCTTCCCCGAGAGCGACTCATCCAAAGCAACCCGCACATAATTGGTCGAGCTTGCAATGTCGTCTGGATTCGGACTTGCTTTGCTGTCGATTGCGCCTTCATAGGCGATTTTTCCTTCCGGATTAATGATGACCATGTCGGGCGTGTTCTTGGCGCCGTACGCGCGCCCCGCTTTGCCTTCCGGATCGAGAAGCAACGCCGTCTGCCGCGTCTTCCAAGATTCAGCGATCTTCTGCGCCTGTTCCGGCGTGATATTGCCTTCCGTGCCGGGCGCATTGGAATCGATCGTCAGCCAGACGACTCCTTTGCTCGTATATTGATCCTGCAATTTTTGCATGTTGCCGCTGCCGTAATGCTTCTTCACGAACGGGCATTCTGGGTTAAACCATTCGAGCACGACATATTTGCCCTTGTATTGCGAAAGCGAGTGGGAGCCGCCCTTTGCGTCCGGGAGCGAAAAATCCGGGGCAGCGCTGCCCACTGGAGGCGGATCGAAAGCATAGGCTGCAGCAGCAATTAATGATGATGTGACAACTGATAACAATATTTTCGTGTTCATAGATTGGTTAGAAACAAACTTTCCGAGATGGTTCAATTTCTGGCAAGTAACACATTTGTAAACAAACCCGGCAAAAATTCAAATGGAGGGCGCGACCGCTGGACGGCGGAGCCCGGCGCTCACAAAAACCGAGGCACTCCCCTCAAATTTATTGTGAGGCGACTTTGCCCGCGACGGTTTCGAGTTTCTCCAGGACCATGCTTTTGGTAAGCAGCTCCGGAAAGACGATTGGCTCTTCGTTTTTCGCCGGGTAGAGCACGTATAGCGGGACGCCGGGGCGACCGAATTGTCGCAGCAATCTCGTGATGACCGGATCGCCGTTGGTCCAGTCGGCTTTCATTTTCACGATGCCCCGACGTTGAAATGCTTCCCGCACCTCCTGACTTTCGAGAACACTGGCCTCGTTGAATTTGCAGGTAAGACACCATGCGGCGGTGAAATCGACAAAAACAGTGTGGCCTTGCTCTAGTTCAGCCTGCAATCGATCCGGTGCGAACGCCTGCCAGTCTCCCTTTAGTCGCGAGTCACCGGAAGCAAAGTTAGTGGAATGAAATTTGTCTCCGATGAAATAGATGCCGCTCGCCAGCACGATGACGAGCATGAGCACGAGCACGATGCCTCGTTTCGTCGCTGATGCTGTTGGCGAAACGAACGTGCCTTTCATCCAACAAGCCATGCTGATCACCAACAGAAAACAGCTTGCCCAAATCGCTCCCTCCAGACCACGCTGGGCGCCGAGCACGTAAAGAAGAAAGAGCAGCGTCGCGAGCAGCAGGAAGCCCATGAATTGCTTCACATGCACCATCCAGGCGCCGGGCCTTGGCAGAAATCGCAGCCAGGCAGGTTGCGCGCTTAAAAGCAGATAAGGCGCGCTCATGCCAGCGGCGATGGCAATGAATATTGCCAATATGATTGTGGTCGATTGCGAAAACGCGAATCCGAGGGCGGTGCCGAGAAACGGCGCAGTGCATGGCGTGGCCAACACAGTTGCGAATACGCCCTGGAAGAAGGAGCCAAGATCATTTTTGCGCTCGCTCGTCGAGAGCAAACCGCGAGAAAATCTCTGCGGCAGGGAAATTTCGAATACACCAAACAGATTCAGAGCGAACACGAGCACAATCACGCTCAGCACGAGAACAAAATAAGGATTGGTAAATTGAAAACCGCCCCACGTGACGTCGCGTCCGGCGGTTTTGAGCGCGATCAGCAGCAACGCCAGCGCAATGAACCACACAAAAATCCCAAGCGTGAACGCGATGCCGCTCCGCAAAATTTTCTGCCGGCTTTGACCGGCTTGCTGAATAAATCCAAAAATCTTCAACGAAATTACCGGCAACACGCACGGCATCAGATTTAAAATCATCCCGCCGATGAAGCCGAAGAGCAGGAAAGTAAGAAAGCCTCGTGCGGGCGCCGGACGAGCCGTCGAAGCAATCGACGCAGTCGTAATCTGCCATGCCGCGCGGTCTTCACCGTTTGGCTTGTGGGAAAAAACAACAAGCCCCGCCATGGACGACAAATTCTTGCTAGATGACTCGATGGGAATTCGGAGAGCAATTTCATTTTTGCTCCGTGATTCGACGGTTGGATGGCCTACAACGGTGCCTTCGTTCGGCAACGGAAAGAAATCGACCGCCGGATAATTTGCCAATGTCGCGCTGGTGATTTTCAAGCGAAGATCGGATCCAACCCGACCCCATTCGGCAGTTGCTGCATTCGGCCCCGGCCAATTTTGCGGCAGCAAACGCCGATAACGCGCGAAAAGCTCCGTGTTCGCCGGCTGGCTGGTTGCCGATACCGGCAGCTCCAATTCCAATGTTGCGCTCCCAGGGATGCAGATTTTCTCGCAGACCAACCAACTTGCGTCGGCAACTAGTTTTGTTGTGGAATTCTCAATTTTCGGCGGCGGCGTGACTTCCTGCGTCAACAGGACTTCATCTACGTACCCGTAGGTTTGAATGTCGCCCGGATCGATTGTTTTTAATGGAATCGGCCACCGAATGTCGCCAATTTTCCAACCCGGTGGCAGCTTCCATTTCAATTCTGTGGGAAGACCAGCGTCACCGGAAAACTTCCAGTAGGTATGCCAGCCCGGAGCCATTCGCAGCAGTAACCCGACGGTAAACGGCTTTCCTGGAACAATCGCGTTCGTGTCGGCGAGCAACTCCGTCCTGACGAGTTGTTTTCCTTGATACGACTGGCTCAACGCGCGCGGTGCCAACGCGAGGGCCGACCCGCAGACCATCGAGCAAAGCAAGAGTCTCAATGCCAGTCTCATGTTATTAGTTAACATTCGCCTAACTTTACAGCAATCGATCACCTGTAGCCGCTTCGCTGCGCGAAGCGTGAATTTGAGGTTGCTATTCAGACTGGGCTATGTCGCCCACAGGGCGACGGCTACGGAACGCTCGTTTTACGGCACGACAAAAATCTTATCGGTCCACGGATCCTTTACTTTGGTCCCGGACGTGTAACCGCTCACATCGACATATCTTCCGCTGCTATCAAACGGACTGAAGACGTACCCAGGCTTCTCAGGCACCGCTTTCGCGGTTGGAAATCCCGTCTGAGGATTTGAAGTCTGCGCTGACGACGATGGTTTTGTATTTGCCTGTGTCGTCTCTCTGCGAGGTACCTGTGCAGTTGTTCGGGATGAGCTTTGGTTGCTTTCCGTCTGAAGGTTCTGGCGGCGCTGCCGCGTTGAAACAGGCTCGCCCGGCTGAGTGACATCCGACGGGATTGCATCTGTCGTTCCGACCATTACCGGTTCGTTATGACGACTTCCCGTGGCGTAGCGCACCGGCGCGCTGGCCACGCGATATGAACCCACCGCGACAGCTCGAGCTACCTTGTAAGAGCCCACCGCGCCGGCACGCGTCACGTGATAAGAAGTCGCTGCAACGTTTTTGGTCGTTCCACATCCAGCAAGCAAAACTGCCGCAAACAGCAAAAGTCCCTCCAGTGTCTTCATGTCGTTTGTAACAGATGGGCCTTCATCACGATATGTTCAATCATTTAATCGCCAGAACGTCGGCCATGAAACTTGAGATTTCCTCCTCGGTCGTCGACCACGAACACATCAGACGATAAACGTCAGGCTGGATGAATTTATAAAAACGCCAGCCGCGCTCGTGGAGACCACTGATGAGTCGCTCGTCCATTGACACAAACACGGCGTTTGCCTCGACTGGAAATACGCTGTCGATCCCTGTCTCCTTTTGCAAGCGGCTCGCAAGAACGTTTGCCGCCCGGTTGGCATGCTGCGCGTTCCGCAACCAGACATTTCCAGTCAAAAGCCCCAGCCACGGCGCGGCGAGAAAACGCATTTTCGATCCGAGCTGCCCGCTTTGTTTCGCTCGATAATCAAATTCGCGCGAGATTTTCTTATCGAAAAAAATCAGCAACTCGCCGACAGCCGCTCCATTTTTCGTTCCTCCAAAACACAGAACGTCAACCCCAGCCTGCCATGTGATCGCTTTGGGCGCGCAGTTAAGCGAGGCGATTGCATTCGCGAAACGCGCGCCATCCATGTGGAGAAACAGTTGGTGTATGCGCGCCAAGTCAGCGATCGCCGCTATTTCGTCGCGCGTATAAACGGTTCCGAACTCCGTCGCTTGTGCAATGCTGATCGCGCCCGTCTTATGCGAATGCACGTCGTTCTGGCGGACCAGCAGCGCTTCCACTTGGCCGATGTCGATCTTTCCATCGACGCCGCCAACCAAAAGCAGTTTCGATCCTCCGGTAAAGAATTCGCATGCGCCGCATTCGTCCGTCTGCATGTGAGAATGCTGGTGGCAGATTACGCTCTGGAACGATTTGCACAGCTGGGCGAGCGATAGCGCGTTTGCCGCCGTGCCGGTAAAAGCGAAATAAACATCGCAGTCGGTCTCGAAGATTTCACGAACCCGGTTGCAAGCGCGCGCGGTCCAACGGTCCTCGCCATATGATGGCGCGTAATGCACATTTGCTTCCTGCAATGCGGCCCAGGCCTCCGGGCAAATCGGTGCGACGTTATCGCTCGCAAATTCATGGCGCTCTACGATCATCTCGCCACTTTGCTACCCGAATTTTGCTCAGGATCAATAAGCACAAAGAGATTGCCTGACAGCTCAGAGCCCTGGGCCTCCGATCTCTGCCAGGCAACACCGTTCGATTTGCTCTTCGAAAATTGCGTGCAGCAGTTTCATCTCTATTTCGGAGACAAGCGGCCAAGTGATCGTGTCAGTAGGGAAAATTCTTACGCTGCAGGAGACGGCTGGTTCGCTTTTGCCTAACAGACAGGGGCAGACTAGCTTCGTAAATGAGGGCCCGCCAAAGCGAGATTGAGCGCCGCGGAAGCCGTATCTTCGAGCTCGTCGACAAGCATCCGGAGCCGCTTTTCAGCAAGGCCGGCTTTTATCAGCGGTTGATGGCACTATCCATGCGTGACGAGCGGTTTAAGGTGCAACTGTTTCGCTTTGTCGATGTTCTGCCCTCGCTGCGTGACTCACGGGAAATTATCGAGCATCTCAACGAGTATTTCTCCGATGACGGCTTCGGGCCGTTTGTTGGCACCGGCGTTCATCTGGCAGGCATCGTTCCCTGGGCGAGCGGCCCGATCTTGCGGTGGAATGTTTCCGGAATGGCGCACCAATTTATCGCCGGAAAAAATCCGGAAGACGTAATAAGAACGTTGCGCAAGCGTCGTTCGCAAAAAATCGGATTTACTGTGGATCTGTTGGGAGAAGCCGTCGTCAGCGAAGCGGACGCAGATGAATATGCGGCGCGTTATCTGGATTTGCTCGAGAAACTTTCGCGGGAAACAAAAAACTGGACGGACCCGCTGGGCAAAAATTCGGAGCTCTTTCCAGTTGTAAATCTGTCAGTCAAAATTTCTGCGCTCTATTCGCAAATAAATCCGGCGGACCCGGCGGATGCAATTGCCCATCTCGCGCCGAAGCTGCGACCGCTTCTGCGCCGTGCGCGAGAGGTCGGCGCTTTTATCAATTTCGACATGGAAAGCTACGCGCACAAAAACACCACTCTCGAGCTGTTCAAAACCATTTTTACCGAGGAGGAGTTCAAAAATTGGCCGCATGCCGGGATAGTCATCCAGGCGTATTTGCGAGATTCAGAAGCGGATTTGCGCGACCTGATCGAATGGGGTCGCAAACGGGGAACGCGCTTCGCAGTGCGGTTGGTTAAGGGCGCATACTGGGACTACGAAACCACCAAATCGCTCCAGAACGGCTGGGATTGTCCGGTTTATTTTCAGAAGCCCGAGAGCGATGCGAATTTTGAAACGCTCACCAGGTTGCTTCTGCAGAACGAATCGATTGTTACCGCTGCCTTCGGCTCGCACAACGTTCGCAGCATCGCGCACGCGCAGGCATTCGCGGAGGAGCTCGGGATCGATCGCAGCCGTTTCGAGTTTCAACTGCTCTACGGTATGGCCCGGCCGATCAAACGGGCACTCGTGGAAATGGGCTATCGCGTCCGCGAATATTGCCCGGTCGGCGCACTGCTTCCAGGCATGGCCTATCTGGTTCGGCGTCTGCTCGAAAACACCTCGAATGAAGGGTTTCTGCGCGCAAAATTCGCCGAGAACGTCTCGGCGAAAGAATTGCTGCGTGATCCCAGGGAGCAAATCAAACCCGCTGTAGTCCCGACACGGCGGGATGATCCCGGCGTCGTTGCTTCGTCTGATGGCAAAAATTCCACTTCCCTTGACATCGCCCCCGCCGACGTTTACCGAAATTCGCCGCTTGTGAATTTCGCTTATAAAGACAGTCAGGAAAAGATGCAGGGCGCATTGCGCGAAGTGCGCAAACGCTTCGGCGAAAAATATCCACTCGTCATCGGCGGCGAAAAAATCTGGACCGATGAGCTAACGCCCTCCGTGAATCCAAGTGCTCCGGACGAGGTTGTCGGTTACGGGTCGGAGGCAGGGATTTCCGAAGCGGAGCGCGCCGTCAAAGCCGCGCGCGAGGCATTTGGCAAGTGGAGCCGGACGCCGTTCGAACAGCGGGCGCGCTTGCTGGAGCGCGCGGCGGACATCATGGAACGCAGGCGCTACGAATTGTCCGCAGTCGAAGTCTTCGAGGTCGGCAAACCGTGGAATGAAGCCGATGGAGATATTCGCGAGGCCATCGATTTTTGCCGTTTCTACGCCCAGCAGATGCGACGTCTCGGGCGCCCAAAACTCACACAGCGTGTTCCCGGCGAGGATAGCTATCATCACTATTGGCCGCGCGGCGTCGCGTTCGTGATTGCACCATGGAACTTTCCGATCGCGATTCTTTGCGGAATGGCCTCGGCCGGCGTCGTATCGGGTAACACTGTCATCATGAAGCCATCTGAGCAATCGATCGTTTGCGGCGCCATGCTGATGCAAGTGTTTGAGGAAGCGGGCGTGCCACCGGGCGTTCTAAATTTTCTGTCAGGGCACGGATCTGTGATCGGAGCGCATCTGGTTGATCATAAAGATGTCGATATGATTGCGTTCACCGGATCACGCGAAGTGGGATTAAAAATTTGGGAGTCGGCTGGGATCACTCGACTCGGTCAACGCGAGCTAAAGCGGGTCATTTGCGAGATGGGTGGCAAAAACGCGATGATCGTGGACTCTGACGCCGATGTTGGTGAAGCAGTTGGCTATTCCATCTATTCCGCGTTCGGTTTTCAGGGACAGAAATGCTCTGCGTTGTCGCGTCTCATTCTTCTTGAGGACAATTACGAGCGCGTGATGGAACGCCTGATTCCGGCCGCAGCGAGTCTGCGCGTTGGCAATCCTGAGGAACCTGGGATCATGGTGGGACCTGTGATCGATGAGGCCGCTTATCGGCGCATTCTGGATTACATCGAGACTGGGAAGAGTGAGGCGACGCTCGCCTACCAAGCAAAAGATTTGCCGCCGCAGGGCTATTTCATACCGCCCACCATTTTTACCGACGTGAAACCAAACATGCGTATCGCGCGCGAGGAAATTTTCGGGCCGGTGTTGAGCGTGCTAAAAGTGCGCGATCTCGATGAAGCCCTCGAAGTAGCAAACGGCACCGACTACGCGTTGACTGGCGGATTTTTTTCGCGCAGCCCGGCCAACATCGAGCGCGTTAAAGCCCAACTGGAGGCGGGAAACGTCTATATTAATCGCTCGTGCACCGGCGCGATTGTCGGGCGCCATCCCTTTGGTGGATTCAAAATGAGCGGCGGCGGCACCAAGGCCGGTGGCGAAGATTACCTCCTGAATTTCCTCGTCCCTCGCGTGGTCACCGAAAACACCACACGCCACGGCTTCGCGCCCGAAGAAACACCGGAATATCGCGACGAATTTCTGCCGCCCCAAAAAAAATAAGCTCGTCGTAATTGCAGCGCGCTACTGGCCAGCAGATCGGATGCAACGCAGCTGCAGACAGGCGCTACGGACGGCCTTTGCTCAGCAACTTTACGACCGTCACAATCATGTAGAGTACCGGCCACGCGGAGGTCAGAACAATCGCTGCAAACGCCGCCATTTCCTTAGCTCGTTCGCGCGCGGCTTCGATACGGTATTCGCGTCCCAAGTTGTAAAAATTACTGAACTCCGAACTATCCTCGCCGTCGTAAGGAGAGAAATACCCACCGCGCCATCGGCCGAAACCGGAATGGAAAAAATAGTCCGTTTGCGGGAATCGCCCTTTGCCGCCCGTAGAAGGACTCCTCGGTTTCATAGCTTCTTACCCACAGCTCGCGTGTGAACCGCCAAGTATGATATCACGTTAAAAGAACGAATCAGCAGGAAAAATAACTTTTCCGGAATGCAGGAAAACGGCAAAAGATCCAAACCCATGGGGCTCAAAGCGACACTTTATCGCGCGGGCAAGCTGTTCGTGAGATTACTGTTTGGCTGTGTCGCGCGTATTCGCATAATTGGCAGCGAGAATGCAAACCGCGCCGGTGGATTTTTGCTGGCGGCGAATCACATCAGTCATTTTGATCCTTTTTTCATATCGCTAGCCGTGCGGCGAAAGATCGATTGGATGGCGATGGCCGAATTTTTCCGGTTGCCTATCGTCGGGTTGGCATTGCGTGCCGTCGATACATTCCCCGCGGAGCGGGACCGCGCTGATCGAAAGACAATTCGCACCGCGATCGAACGACTGAAAAACGGGCGCATCGTGGGCCTTTTTCCCGAGGGCGGTATTCGTGACGGCGTGCGATCGCTGCTCGAAGGCGCGCCACTTCGGCCAGGCGCATCGACGCTCGCGCATATGGCTGGCGTTCCGATTCTTCCGTGCGTGATCCTCGGCACCGATCGGTTTTACTCTATGAAAGGCTGGATCCCACTGCGCCGTACTCCTGTTTGGATCGCGTTCGGTAAACCGATCTCGCATTCTCCTGAGTTAGAGAAATTCCGGACACGCGAACGAATCGAATCCGAATTGGCTGACGCATTCAAAAGCCTGTACGCGGAATTGCGCCAGACATTCCAGCTCACGGCAGATGATCTGCCTCATCCACCAGAGGAGCGGATGAAAGCTCGCAGCCATCCGTTCGGACGTGCCACCGCAAAAACTGTGGATTCGCTCCTCTGCGCATCGCTCAATTTGCTTCACACCCGGCACCGGCTGAACGGGCACAGCCGCGAAGAGATGGAGCGCTATGTGGTGGGGTGCGAGCAACTCGCGCCGCAGGAGTATTATGCTAGGCCGCTCGCCGGTCATTCTTCGAGTGACCCAGGGACAAGCCTGGCCAGAGCATTTCGGAATGGTGGCGCGAAGGTCGCATGGCGGAGCCCGGTCAACACAGCGTTTGCTGCCAACAACATTGCTCACGCCGAATTCTTTCCCTGCGCACAAGGGGCGACTGCGCCAACGGTGTTCCTGTTGCACGCGCTAATGTCCACCAAGCCTGTTGGCTATCGCCGTTGTGCACAGCGCTTTAACGAACTTGGCTGGAGCGCTTGTTTACTTCACTTGCCCTATCATTTTTCGCGTGTTCCGCGCGGCTATTGGAATGGCGAGCTGGCAATTACTTGCGATCTTGTCCGCAATGCAGAAGGGCTCCGTCAAGGTGTGATTGAACTGCGGCAGTTGATCGCTGGATTACGGGTTCACGGCTGCCGCGACTTTGGCGTGCTCGCCACCAGCTACGGCGGCTGGATTGGCGCCTTGCTCGCGACGGTTGAATCCGATCTTCGCTTCGTCGCCTTGATGGCGCCGATCGTAAACATCGAGCACGCCATCTGGGCGAGTCCTGCGGCGCGGCTGATTCGGCGCGAGTTGTCTCGCGCGAATATCGAGCGGTCTCTCGTGTCGCGCCATTTTCACCTGAGTTCACCATTGCACTGCCAGCCAGTATGCGATCCGGCTCGGGTTCTATTCGTAACCGGTGAGTTCGATTCAATTGCGCCATCCGACGAAATCGAGGCGATCCATCAAAAATGGCGCGGCTCGGAACTATTAAGCGTGCGCCAGGGACATTTCGGCCATCGGATGATGCGCGAAA
>DATASP010000118.1:0-8820 GCA_036269155.1 Candidatus Udaeobacter sp. | reverse complement strand
TTTTACCCATTGGCGTTGAAAATCACCGGCAACAAGGCCGATTACGCTTTCTACGGTGAGCTCAGCCCACCGGTCCCGGATAAGGAAAATGAGTAGCGCATTGGCAGCTGCGCGACCAGGGGCACAAGGCAACCGGATTATGCAGATTTTATCTGCCTTTGATTGCAGATTTTTGGGGCCGCATTCTTGCTACAAGGCAAATCAGGTAAACGAAAAATGAAAAATCATCTATTCATCGCGAGCATGTTTATCGCTTTAACTTCCATTATGCATGCGGAGTCGTTCGATAGCTTTGAGCAAGCTTTTGGCGCACCTGAAAAAGCGACAACACTCTCCATAACGAAATATGACCCCGCAATAAAACATCTTCCATCACAATTGGGTACTCTGATTAACTTAGTGGAATTGGATATTTCTTGCCTGGAAAATTTAGAAGATCTTCCCAGTGAAATTGGAAACCTAAAGAAGTTAGAAAAATTAATCATTGATAATGGAAATGGTTGTCAAATGAACATCTCAGTGCCGGAATCAATCGGTAATTTGAGTAACTTAAAGGTATTGAGACTCTACGGGGCACTAGACCCGACAGAAAGCGACACGAATAAACCCATCCCGCCTTCTAAGGTCAAGAGCTTGCCCGGCACGATTGGAAAGCTTCAGAATCTTGAAGAATTGGACTTGGGTAGAAATCGTATCAAGAGCATCCCTTCTCAAATAGCTTCACTTCAAAATTTAAAGAGATTGGCGCTGGACTATAATGACATTCACGAACTTCCGACGTTCGTCGGTAATTTTAAAAATCTTCAGGAACTTTCAGTATGTGGCAATGGAGGCATAAAGTTGCCGAAGTCTTTGTCCAATTTGAGTGGGTTAAAAATATTTATGGGAAATAATCATTTGAAAGTCAAAGACCAGGAGAGATTGCGCCGTCTTTTTCCCAAGGCCACCTTTTCTTTCGAAAACGAGTATGACGAATAGCGCAGCCGATGAGAAAGCCCCTAAATGATTTGCCTTACAACGTCGAATAAGGAGCTCGAAGAGGAACAACGAGATCGTCTTTCGCCTTCGTCGCAACCTCGCGCGCGCGATTAGCTGTGGTTTTTCAAAGGTGCAGGAAATTTTAACGGAAGGAGAACACCGTGATTAAAGGAAGAGTGAGAGCATCGGAATTAAATTCATTCGTCTCTATTCACGCCTGCCGGCCGTGGCGGGTGGTGCGCGGGCGTACTTTGTTAGCCGGAATCTTAATTCTGTTGTTCTCTTCAAACGTCTTTGCGGAGTCCGACTTTTCGGCGTTCTGGAAAGAATTTAAATCCGCCGTTATTGCTGGCGACAAATTAAAGGTGGCGGAGATGACGAAATTCCCGCTGTCGATGCCCTATGAGGTTAAAGCTGTAAAGAACAAGGAAGATTTCCCGCGCCGTTATAACGAAATTTTCAAAGGCGAGGCGAACGCCGTCCAATGTTTTGCAAGCGCCAAACCGCGAAAAGAATCCAAGCAGCGGTATGAGGTTTACTGCCCATTTAAGGACACTCCAAACGACTGGGAAAACGCTCCGATTCGCTTCATTTTCGAGCTAACCCAGAGCGGCTGGAAATTTGCCGGGCTGGACAACATCAATGAATGACGGCGGATTTAATTCAATAGCCTTCTCTGTGTCCTTGACTGCAGCAGCAACCACCAATCAAGAAGGCATATAACTGTGTCGCAGACACACCTGATTATTAAGCCACTCCTGCTAAGTTTGCTAACAGTCGGCACGCTGTCTCCGTGCTTGCAGGCACAGGAGGCTTTGCCCGGCGGAACGGTTTATGGCCCAAAAACAGCCTTTAACATCAGTGCACCCGAAGGATGGGTTGTCGACAATGAGGCAGGTAAAGAACAGGGCATGCCGTGTGTGCTGTATCCCAAAGGTTCATCGTGGAGCGACGCGAAGACGGTGATGTATGCCAACATTGCGGGCACGGAATTTGAAGGGGTAAACGTGTTTGTGGCAATGGCGATCAAAGAAATGGAGAAGATCCATGGACGACCGAAGGAGAAGATTGCGTCCGGCAAAACAAAGGACGGTCACGATTATTTTGTTAACGAATATCCCGCCACGAAAACGTACTCTCAGTGGGAACGCGTAGGCTACATCCAACTTCCGCGCGGGGTCGCTCTCATTGTTCTCACCTCGCGCAATAAGGCGAGCTATCAAAAAGATTCCGATAAACTCGAGAAAGTCCTGAAAAGCCTCGTTTATGTTGAGCCGAAGTCTGCGATCGCAAGCGGCAATGGTTACGCTGCTCGTTACGACCAGCTAAAAGACCGGCATGCGGAAGCGGAAATCGAGCCGTTGCTGACCGAATGGCGCGAGAAGGCGCCTGACGATCCCGACGCGTGGATCACGAGCGCGAATTATTATTTTAATCAACGCCAGCCGAACATTTCGACGAAGAAACCCGGCCCAGGCGACATTACGTTGACTGATAAGAAGACGGGAAAGCAGACAGGGAGCATTTCGTTCGAGCAAGATAAAGGGAATATGACGCGGGCGGCCGATCTTCTTCAGGAAGCAACTACCAAATTTCCCGATCACTTGGGCATCTGGTGCGGCCTCGCGTTCATCTATCAGGAGACAGGCGATTTCGACAATGAGTTATCGACGTTGAAGAAAATGGTCGCGTACGCGCGTGAGCATCCGGCGCAGCTCAAATGGGAAGGCGAACCACTCAAAGAGCCGGCCGACAAATTCGTTCCGAAAAAGCTGCATGAATATGGTTTGTATTACGAGAAAAAGGAGAACGCTGAGGACGATAAGCACTGGTTCCAGATTTCGACCCTGGCGACACAGCAATATCCAAATCATGCAGAGGGCTTCAATGACGCTGCCGGTTATTACGCGGACCTTGGCGAATGGCAGAAGACGCGCGAGTTTCTCGAAAAAGCGCATCAGATCGATCCGAAATCAGTTGGGGCCTTGATGAATCTCGGCAACGTCAGCGTTCAGATGAAAGACTTCGCGAGCGCACGAAAGTACTTCGAGGAAGCATTGAAGGTGGATCCGAATGGTCAGTACGCGCAGGAAGCGAAGGAAGCACTACGCAAGCTGAACAAGAAGTAACAAGCGACGGGGAATGCGTCACAGTTTGCAACGCGTTCTCATTCTAACGATCGCCGTGATCGCCAGCGCGATCCCGCTGGCTTCATTCGCGCACGATGTCCGCTATTGGGTTTGGCAACGCGATGATCCGCTCGACGAACAGGAGCTGGCGGAGTTAGAGGCGCAGAAAATCGATACGATTTACTGGCAGGCCGGCGAATTGGAGAACATCGGACAGACCTGGCGTTGGAAAGCGCGATTCAATTTCCCATCGTCCAACACCGCTCACATCCGTTTCGTGCCTGTAGTGCGGCTGGTTTCGAAAGAGCATCAACCTTTTTCCGATGGATCGATCACGGCACTGCTGGCCAGTTTGTCTTCGGCGAGCGCGAACCATGATGAGTTGCAACTCGATTATGACGCGCCTGATCGGTTGGTCGCCGATTATGCGGGCGCGCTCAAGCGCGTTCATGGCCTTGTCTCCCGTTTGACTATCGCGGCTTTACCGCATTGGAGTCGCGCGGACTATCTGAAACTCTTGGAATCGAATGTCGATGAGCTACTGCCGATGCTCTACGATTTCGAAGCGGAACCGGTTCTGAAAAATCAATCGCCTCTGCCGCTGATATCGCCGGAAAAGATATCGAAGTTGATCGAAAGCTGGCGGGCCTGCCGCAAACCCTGGCGCGCGGGCCTTCCCGTTTTCGCAAGGCTAAGCATGTACGATGCGAACCAAAAATTGCGCGGGCAAATCCGCAACTGGAATTGGGACGAGCTCTGTTTCAATCCGAGCTTTGAAATGTCGAATGGCGGAAAATTTGGCACATCAATTTTGCGCGCAATAAAATCGACCTCGATCGCAAACACTGCAATCCATCAAGGTGATGAAGTGATCGTGCGTGAGGTTGATCGCACCGCGCTGCAGGGTGCCAAGAGCGCTGCCTTGCGCGCTGGCGCGCAAGGCGTCGTCTTTTTCCGTTTGCCGGGTTTGACGGCGTCCAGCGGCTGGTCCTTACGTCAACTCGGACATTTGGAAACTGGGCCACGATTGATTTTGCGGAAACCGACTGACTCCGAAACGATCGAGCTATCGAATATCAGTGACGGCGATCTCGAGCCCCGTTTTTCCAGTAGCGGTGTGGACCCGGGCGGTTACGCGTTGGAGATCGAGGCTCCAACGCCGATTTTCCGTGAAGCGCAAGCCGGCGATTTCGCGAGCGTGAATGCTTTTGCCGGCGAGAAATCAGCGAAAGTGCCATTTGCGACGCGGCTACGATTCCAGTTCGCTCAGCTTCGGGCAAAGGAAAATTTGCGTACCGGGCTGATTCAGCTCGCGCCAGGAGCAGATTTCAGGCAGGCTCGCCACCGAATTCTGAACATCGAAGAAGCGCCCCCGTGGAGTCCTCTGGAATGAAAACTGCAGTATTTGCCGCGGCTTGTTTTCTCGCGGCGACCCGCTGCTACGCAACCGGCGGCGATTCGTATGAATATCCGGCCAAGCTGTCGGACACGCTCGCCATTTTGCCAGGCAAATCGCTAGGCGAAATTTTTTTTGAAACATCGGCAATCAAGCCGCCGACGGAATCGTGGGATTCTGCGAAGTTGCGTGAACTGGCAGATCGCATTGGCAAAGAGCCGCTATCACAGCTGCTGAAAACCGCGGACGATTTGATCGCGCAGGCGCGAGCATCGTACACACCCGGAAGCGACTCGTGCAATCTCGCGCACGATGTTCGCGACGCCGTCGCTGTTTCCGCTGAAAATCCGAACGCAGCGCGCGAGTATGTTTTAGAGCGGCTTGACGGGAATCTTTCCGGCGCCGAGCTCGATCAACGCGCGGAATCGGCCAAAGGCGCAATTAAGGCCAACTGGCTTTATTTGTGCGGCGCGAAGCGATTCGCTGGAGGCGACCGCGAAGAATGTCAGGCTTGGTTCGATCGCGTGGTGAAAGAATTTCCAAAGAGTCCGCGCGCTGAGATGGCGATGTTTATGAGCGCGCGTTGTGCGTTCTCAGCAACACGCAAATTGCAGGAGGCGGCGGAGAACGAAGAAACGCTGGCGAACGCGCGCAAAATCGCGATCGGGAAATTCGAGGCTCTTCGCAAGCGCTATCCGCGTGGCCGGTTCGACGCCGACGCGCTCGGCTGGCTGGGCGCGCTGGCGTACGACTCGAACGATTATCTCAAGGCGCTCGATTATTACATCGCTCAAGCGGAAACGCCGGGTCATCCGGAAACGCTGATGAGCGCAATTTACAACTGCGAGAAAACGCTTGCGCATCTGGAGCCAAAGCCAGGAGCCGACGCCGCTTTCGCGCTCATCGCGCGTCATCCGCGCATCGCAATGGCTTTCACGTACCTCGTGCTGGCCTCGCCCGAAGCCGACAATTACGACGGGAAGTGGGACAATCCCGCGGACGTGCGCAAGTGGCGCCGCACTATTTTGCCGCGCATCGCCGCAGCCGTTGCTAAACAAAAAGATAGATACAAATCAACTGACTGGCAGCCGCGTTATCTGGCCATGCTGGTGCATGCGTCAAGCGCCAGCGGGAATCACGCCCAGGCGCTGCAGCTCTCGCAAATTTCTCCCGATCAGTTGAACCAAAGCGATGATTTGCTATTTGCGCGTGCGATCGCGCTGCAACGCGCCGGCAAAACGCACGAAGCAATCGACGCGTTCCAAACATTTCTGAAGACGTTCCCGAAATCGCCAATGACACCAGGGGTGAAAATCCGGCTGGCGCTCGCATTGGCGGACAATCACCAGGCTGGTGCCGCCATCGCTACGTTGCGCGATTTGCTCGCAACAGCTCCTCCGAATTACGAAAAATCAACCCGTGCCTCAGAAGAGAGCGCTGATGAGGATGATTCCGCATCAAGCGATGAAGATGAAAGCGCCGACGAGGATAATCCGGCATCAAGTAACGAAGATAAAACCACTGACGAGGAGGAGGCCGAGCCGAATCCCGGAAACGGCAACAGCGATGAGAACAGTTCCGAGTCTGAAAACGGTGGGACAGGATTTGGACCTGTAGAAAGCCACCCGTTGGCGAACCGTCTGTACATGTCAGACAGCGGAGGGTACCCCGCTGGTGAAGTGCACTGGAACGCTGCCGACAGCGCCGTTTACGACAACATTTCGGGTGCTGATGAAGAACAGATTTACCAATTCATTGACACGCTGCTGAATTTCGCGGCGTTGCCGGAATTGCTTACAACGCCGGACGACAAAAATTTGGACGATGCTGGCAAGCGCAAGGTACGCGCCATCCTGGCCGAACGTTATCTCGCAGCTGAAAATTTTGCCGAAGCAAAGAAGTACATTGTCGATCCACATAAACAGGAGATCGTCGCTCGGCTCGAGCGCTTGACCAATGACAAGAGTGGCACGCCTGAACAACAAGCGCAGCGAATGCTAGAGCTCGGCGATGCGTGGGCGGCAGCGCGCGGTTTGCTTTTGCGCGCTCCACTCGACACCGAGCTACACGAAGACTCGCCTGTTCCTGGCCTGCTGCGGCGTGAGAATGGTCATACGTTGGGCCTGCCCAACGTTGAAGATCAACTGGACGACCGCGACGAACTGCACCACGCGTCGCGCTGGTGGATGCGCGCTGCGCGTTCTCTTCCTGGAACGCCGCTCTCGGCAAAAGCGCGGTTGAAGGCATTGGAGGCCTTACCGCAAATTGCGCGCTTCTCGCTGTACACCGAGCAACGCGCGCGCGAGATCAAGCTCGAGGCGGTATCGCGTGAGATCTACGACAAACTGCGCGCGGAGTCGCCCAACTCGCTGGAAGCGCAACGCTTCGCCGCCTATTGGAGTTTGCCACCTGAGCAAAAGAAGTCGGAGGAAACAACCGACGATACTTCGACACAGTCCGACCAAACGGCAGTTGTTGAATGCGACGATAGTGCGACGCCTTTGGGCTATCCGATCTCGGATAAGAATGCCTTTGACGCGTTGACCCGGAAAAATCCCAGCGGGGGTTCCGAGGAACAACAGCAGCCCTATCAAGTTTGGAATTATGTCGAGAAACATGTGAAGAACCTGCGCCAAACAGCGAATGCTGCCGAAGTGAAAGACCTTGTACAGTTGGTCCGCAAGAACATCACCGCGCGCGACGACGTTACTCTGGCGAATTGCCTGGACGACCTGGTGCAATTTCTTTCCGAGCCCAATCTCCCCGACGAGGCTGCGCGCGTCGCGTATGTAAATCTTCGCCTCGATCTCTTGCATCGCACGCATTGGCCCGATTCGCCCGTCGATCCGGGAGTTTCTGTGCAAGACAGCGATGACGCGGTCGCAGCGGCGATCGATGAGGCCGAGAAAAATCCCGCGCTGAAATCGTTCCACGATTATCTGGATTTTTGCCGGATCGGTTTGGTCGCGGGCAAACGCATCGACGTGAAGACTGACATTCCCGGCGGCAAAGAACTCGATGGCGAGACGTACTACTCGCGTGATTTTCCAAAAATCGAAAAAATGACGCGCGATTTTCTGGCGAAATATCCACGCAGTCGCAAACGCGAAGCGGCGATGTTTGTTCTGGCGCGCGCGATTTACTCACTTTCGTGCCCGCACATTCTTTGTGTCACCGATCCGACATCCGGGAGCGAAGGCGATCGCATGGTCGATGTCGTCCAGAAAATGCACCGCGTAGAGCCATTCGATTCCAAGCGGGTGATGCAAGCGCTGGACGATTACGACCGAGAATTTCCAAATGGCCGATACGCCGCCGATGTGCGCGACATGCGGGCGGCCACTTTTTGGCGGATGGGCGACTGGGGCAAAGCGCTCGATTTGACGATGGCACAGATTGCCGATCACGTAAGTGGTGATCTGTTAGGCGACGCGGAGACGCGGCTGGCAAATATTTTTGCCGAGCTTGCCAATGTCGAACACCGGTCGCAAGTGCTTGAGGCCATTCGCGCCCGTCCGGCGAGCATCCTATACCTGGCCGCATACGTCGGCGCCGCCACAAACGATCGAGCGCATCCGCTGCGTTATCTGCAACGCTACTTAAGCGATCAACTGCATTTCAAAATTCCGGCCCCGCCGCCGGCAGAGTCTGTCGCTACGAATTAAGACGAGACCGGCGGTTGCGAGTTTCCCGGAAGATTCGCAGCAGGCCGGTGTCGTACTTCCCGCCGAGTAACGCGCTGACATCTACGAGTGTACCATTGGCGACCTGGCGGAACGCGGCTGCAATCTCCTTTTCTTGCGGGGGCGTGAAGAATCGGTCCCGCTCAACGAGTTTGCCGCATTCGATTGCAGCCAGAAGATGGCTGTAGATCGTGCTGCGCACAAAACCGCGGGCGCGCGCAATCTCATCCACGGTTTCGCCACGTTGAAAGCGCCGCAGCGTTTCAAGCTGACTATCGTTCAGCCTGGCTGGACGTGGCGGTCGCAAAGGACCGCCGTTTTCGGTAAATGTCCGGCGTTCATTTGTCGTAAGATACGCTCGGATTTCGCTGAGGAACGGATCGGCAAAATCTTTCAGTTTCTGTTCGCCCACGCCGGGAATTCGACGAAACTCGGTTGGTGTCGTCGGATAGTTCCGCGCCATCTCGCGCAGCGTGACATCCGAGAAAATTACGTAGGCCGGCACGTCGCGCTCATCGGCAAGTCTGCGCCGCAACCCCCGGAGTTGTTCGAAGAGCAATTCGTCGCACGCGATCGCGCCGATTCTGCTACGCGCTGCTTTCCCGGCGACATCGACCTGCTTGGTCAACGTAAC
>DATASP010000117.1:0-24858 GCA_036269155.1 Candidatus Udaeobacter sp. | reverse complement strand
GCCGGGACCGGCTCCACGATTACTGCTGCGATTTGCCCTTTATTCTGAGCAAAACATTTCCGCACGAGATCGGCATCGTTGAATGGCAAGGAAATTGTGAGATCTACAAATGCCTGCGGTACGCCGGCGCTGTCGGGCCGGCCATGTGTAAGCGCGCCGCTCCCAGCTTGCACGAGTAGCGAATCGGAGTGTCCGTGGTAACACCCGTCGAATTTGATGATCTTGTCCCGTCGCGTGAACGCGCGCGCGAGACGAATGCATGACATGGTCGCTTCCGTGCCGCTATTTACCATCCGCACTTTCTCGATCGACGGCATCCAGTCGCAAATCAACTCCGCCATTTCCACTTCAAGCGGATTTGGAACTCCAAAGCTCAGGCCACGAGTGGCGGCCTCGCGCACTGCATCTACAACGATTTTTGGCGCATGACCGAGAATCGCCGGACCCCAACTGCCGATGTAATCGATGTATTCATTTCCGTCGACATCCCAAACCCGCGCACCTTCAGAGCGCGCGACAAAGAACGGCTCGCCGCCAACATTGCGAAATGCGCGGACTGGTGAGTTGACGCCGCCAGGTATGCGCTCTTGTGCGCGTGTGAAAAGCTCTGATGATCGAGAGTTCAAGAAGAAACGTTCAACGTTCAACGCTCAACGTTCAACGCCCAAATCGGAGAAGTTGTACAGCTTTCGCCGCTTTTACCTATGAAGAGAGGCGGGGGCGGGAATCGAACCCGCGAATAGCGGTTTTGCAGACCGCGACCTTACCACTTGGCTACCCCGCCGATGTGCGAGAGCGAACAATATCGTTGTAGCGGCGCTTGTATCAAGCGCCGACCGTAGATCGATCGACGTTCGCCGGATCGGAAATCCTCCCGAAAAGTGGCTGAGTCACAACAAATTTGCTATGTCAGTGTGTTCGGGGTTGCGCATTAAAGTCGCTTTCGGCGATGCGAGAACGCGTAGAATGAGTCTTCTTTTGCAGATAATCGCCCGCCGACCGCAAGCAAATCGACTAGCTCACAACACCTTTACGAAGCGCGCCCGCCCAAAGACAGCCGGGGTTTGATTTAATCAGCGACGCTCAGCCGCGCCCTGAGGTCGTATGAGACCGTTTAGTAGCCGTTTTCGCGGGATGGTGTTTTTGCAGGTTGATGAAACTGACAGCTAATTTCTCCAAGAAGTTTGGGCGCTGGCGTGCTACGTGCCTGTGGCGAGATGTAGGGATTCGTACTTCAGGCTTCGGATGAACGATTGAATACTTATCTACAGGTTCAGGAAGTACAGCAACGTCGTCCTCTATTTTTTCATCCTCCATTTGAGGCGGCAACCCCAACTCAGCCCTGGCCTGACGAAATTCAAAGGCCTCGCGCGTGTCTTCGGCAGGGAAGGCGAGAAAAACCCCGACTCCTCCAACGCTCACAAGAATTGCAGCAAACAAAGCGGATTTCATGGTCTCCATCTTACCAGTCCGGCATCTGCTGGACGAAGTTCTCGAAAATCTCCCCGCGCTGAGCAGAAGCCGGCACCTAGCGCATTCTCGTTGTAGCAGCCGGGTCCCCGCGATGGGCAACGGGCGAACAATTTGGATTGAAAATGTAAAATAAAGTCGATGACCGTCTATGTTGGCGTACCCGTGCCGCCTCGATGCCCGCCGCGGCAGGTCTATGGCGCGGCAAAGCTTGGGATCAGAGGTGAGAAACCTCCTGTCACGCAGGCGAAGCGCCTCCGTGTCGCGGCTGATACAGCGCTTATCTCGGCACCGTAGCAGGGGCTTGCTTCGTAGGATGTTGGACCGAACCGTTTCCTATAACGATCACTTCAGCGCCATACGGAGGCGCTGCTTTCGCCGGAAAAAGCGGCCGGAAGACCGCGAATGCTTGCGAACCGAACGCAATGAAAACGATCACAGTCGCTGCTGCACACTTCATGGTTCGCGCTCTTATCAGAATTCAACCGTATGACAAGTAAAACTTTTACCTAGGTCTTCGCGATTTGTTGAAATGTTCATCGCGGGCAAGCCAACGTGATTCATGAAAACGTGAGTTAGTTCTCGAGATTTGTCGGCCGTAATCGTCCTCGTTTTCGGAACACAAGAACTCGAGGACGAGGAGGAGAGCGAGGACGAGAACGAGTTGGCCAACTCGGCGAAGCGAGATTCTAGTTTGCGATTTGAGGTTTCCGGATATTTTTCCACGCCGATGCCACAGTTTTCTTATCGTGCCCGCAATTCACAGGGGGGCTTGGTTGAAGGTGTGCTCGATTGCGCAGATCGAGCAATTGCGATTCGGCAAATTGAATCGCAACAATGCATCCCGGTTCGGATCGAAATAATCGGCGCTGAACCGAAAGTCGTAGCGAGGGGTGCCGCGCAACCTGAAGGTCCCACACGCAACCTAAAAATTCCGCATGGCCAGTTGCTCATTTTCACCGAGCAGTTGGCCCATTTGCTCCAAGCGGGGATGACGCTCGACGAGGCGTTGTCGATTCTCGAAAAGCGACTGAAGCAGCCGCGCGTCCAGCAAATGACGCATTCGTTGCATCAAGCACTGGTCGATGGCCGCAGTTTTTCGCAGGCCTTAAGCGAGATGCCGCGAATTTTTACGCCGTTGTATGTGAATTTGGTGGCTGCGGGCGAGGCTAGCGGTTCGCTGCCGCAAATTCTGCTTCGGCTGGTCAAGCATTTGATGCAGGCTAAAGAACTGCGAGATCGGGTGCAACAGGCCTTGATTTATCCGGCTTTTCTCGCGCTGGCTGGTGCCGTTCTCGTCACAATTTTTATCACGTTCATGGTGCCGCAATTGACGGGTTTCATGGCGCAAACTGGCGGCGCGCTTCCGTTGCCTACGCGGATCCTGCTGCAAATTCATCATGCGATCACGGGCTACTGGTGGGTCGGCGTGCTGGCCGCGGTGGGTTTAATCATTGGTTTCCGCGCGCTTGTTCGCAGTGAGGAAGGTCGCATCGGGTGGGATCGCTTGCGCCTACTGATCCCTGGATATGGCGGAGTTATCCGCCACCGCTATTACGCGCAGTTCTCGCGTACGCTGGGAACTCTAATGGAAAATGGAGTTCCGCTGCTTCGCGCACTGGATCTGGTAACTGAAATTGCTGGCAACCGTTTCCTCGAAGTTAAGCTTCGGGATGTACGTAAGTCAGTTATTGACGGCGCGACACTCTCTGCGGCTTTGCAAGAGCAAAAAATGTTTCCGGATCTGTTTACCGATATGATGGGGGTAGGGGAACAGACCGGACATTTCGCCGAAACGATGCAAGCCATCGCCGACGTCTATGAGCGTGAATTGGACCGGAGCGTTGGGGTAATCTCACAATTGATTCCGCCGGTCATCATCGTGGTGATTGCCGTCCTGGTCGGTCTGGTCGTCTTCAGTATTTTGTCGGCGGTATTTGAGATGACACACAGCCTTCAATTCAGGCCGCATTGAAAACTGAAACTTGCAAAGAAGGTTGTGTGCGAATAATCTCGCGGGCCCAAATGTTAACTCGCGCTGTTTTTGCGATCTTCTTCGCCGCAGTCTGCCGTGTATACGCGCAGGAAGCTTTGAGCGACGGCCTGCCCTCTCCAGCCGAAATGAATGGGCAGCCCTTCCCAGAGAGTGCCTGGATTGATCTACGCCAAAATGCGACTCGAAATTCCAAAACTCAAGACACACCGGCTTGGGTCGAAGCGCTCACTCTTTTGCCGGGCCAGGCGACGGAAAGCGGTAGCACGGCAAAGAGCATCTTTCGCATTCGGGTAACGCAACCAAGCCCCGATTATCAAGTTCTCTTTTTCCGCTTGTTCTTTGATGACAAACCCAATCAGCAGCCTGAATTGGTAGCGTGGGATGAATCTGGCACACATGTTTTGCGCTCAGGCACTCTCGGTGTGGGAATGAATCTGCCAAGTTCAGATTCCGTTATCATCCCGATGACCGGCGCGTCCGCTATCGATATCGAGGTCCCCGGCGATGGAAAGACGATCCGCGGGGCTTATCTGGATTGGATGACAACCAGTGAAGTAGTGCACCCAGTGAACGCCGAACATCGTGACGTGATTCCCGAACCGTTCTCATCAGTGCCCAGCCTCCACGCACCTCCAGAGGATGTTGAGAACTTTGGAACCGTTACCGCGACTCTGTCCGCCGACCCAATCCGCATTAATGGAGAAACTCAGGAAAGCGCCGTGTTTCAATTTCCAATCGAAACACAACCGCTAACAGCGTTGCTCACTTTCGAGGTTACCAATCCTGCCGTCGATGCTCCGCCGGAGGTTTATCTTAACGGACAGGATATCGGGTCGGTTTCTCTGATGTTGCCGGACCTGTCTGACCCAGGTTACCGGGGCGAAGTGGAGGCCCTTACACCTCAAATGCATTTCCATTATACTGGGTGGCTGCGGGCGCAGAAAATTGTGCCCGCTACGATCTTGAAAGTCGGTCCGAACGATCTGGTTGTCGCCAATGGGAGTGGGAGCGGATCTTCCGCCATCCGCGCAACGCAGATTCAACTAAAATATATTTGGGATAAATCGGACTATCTTCTGCACGCCAGTCACTAGCAATTCTTGAAGACTTGCGTACTTTAGTCACGCGGAAGGAGAGAGGGTGAGATGAAAACGAAAAGGAAAAATCAGGGATTCACGCTACTAGAGATAATGCTCGTTGTGAGCATCATCGTAATCATACTGGGGGTAGCGATTTCAAAACTCGGCAATACGACTGCCATCGCCAAGACCATGCGCGTTCAAGCCGACCTCCAGGCGATCAAGACACAACTGCAACTTTACGAGAGCATGAACGGTTTTTATCCAACAACCGAACAGGGCTTGCAGGCGCTGGTAACGCAGCCCTCGAATGACCCGCGACCTGCTCGCTGGTATCAGTTGTTCAAGGAGATGCCAACAGATCCCTGGGGCAATGGCTATATTTACAAAAATCCAGGTCTGAAAAATCCAAGCGGTTACGATTTGTTCTCCGCAGGGCCAGATCGGCAAGCCGATACGGCAGACGACGATTGGGGCGGCGGTTAGCCCGCCGCGCGGCAGGCTCTGGACCTCTAATTTTTCGCGGGCGCTCCCCGGTAAGCTCCCTTCATCGCAGCTGATGATTGGGATGGTACGCCAGATGAGCCCATCGGGTTTCGCTGAATCAAGCCACGAGAATGAGATCGACCGCCGTCTTTGGGAAGCAACTGTTGCAGTTCCGCCGGTACACCAGCAGGTAGTTTCGATAAGGCTTGGTTAGGGACGCCACCAGAGTTAGGAACCGGGAGCGAAGGCATCGGCGCCGTTACTGCTCTGGGAGCGCCTGCATTCGGCGCGGTCTGCGACAAAAGCGCCTGATTAAACGTGATAGTCGCAAAATTTCCGTCCTTGCCAATTGTCACTTTGGTTTCACCGACTTTGTCCGACCATTCGATGCTGGCCAGGCTGTAGCCGTCCACCGGTTCTTTGGTCGTAAGATATTTCTTAAAATTGTGGTCGGAAGTAGAAGCCAGCGTCACCATATCGCCATCAGCCGAACGCGCGGCGTTGGCGATGTAAAGGTCTTTTGCAAAATCAGGTGTAGCCGCAGGAGCCGCAACGGCTGTGGCGATTGCGAATGGCGACTTGTCCACCATCTTTGAGTAGCGATCGAAACTGAACTGTGGCGGCAACACTTCCTCGGCCTGACTGTAGATCACTCCCAGAACAGCGAGAATCAACGTTAGCAGAACGGAATATTTCATAGTCTACTTGCCATTATTACTTGGTTTTTTGCGCCGGCGCAAACCAGCGGGCGATTTTAAATTTGCCGCGCATCATTGTAGGATCGCTGCCATCGACGGTTAGATTAACATTTTCGAACACAACGAAAGCATCCGGGCGTTGGACGTCGTAAAGAAAATGCACCAACGGCGGCCAAGGGCTCTTAGTTTCAATGGAAGCAAAGACTGTCTGATGATAGGGAGTAGTCTCTCCGGCCCCAATTGCAGGATTCTCGACCAGCACATTGTATTTGCCAGCCACCTGCTTCAATTGATCAAGCAAAGCGGAGGCTTCTGCGGGATTGTTGAGGACTGGTTGGTGTTTGCCGATCCATTCCTCGCGTTTGGTCCAGAGATCCCTTTCTTTCACATAAAGAGCTTGCTCAGCCAACTTGGCTCGGCGCGCCGTCACTTCCTTGTTCGCGGCACCGAGTGCACCCAGGATCCAACTCAAAATCCAAAGATTGAGCAGCACGAAGACGGTTCCGGCAACGACCCACGAGAGCACACGCTCCCGTGGATTCATTCGAGTGTACCACGCCGGCATCATTTTGCTTTTCCCTCTAATCGAAACTGCGCATGGTCGTTGCCCAAGATCCGGGGGGCAGCCATGTCAAATTGAAACGCTCGCAAGTCTGGACTCTTCTTTAGCTTCTCAACGAATTGGTAAGCCAGAGCAGCCGTGTTCGCTTCGCCGTCGACGGAAATCTGCCGCGCCGACTGGTTGTATGCTGTGATGCGCACGTCGGACGACGGCAGACTTTCAAAAAGATGCAGAAGGATTTCGACCGGATAATACTGTGCATCAATTGCCGGTCCGAGCGCTTTCCACTTTGCCTCTGTGGCCCGCACGAACTCGGTCCCAGGCGCATCGCGGGCTATACGCCCATCAAACCGCACTATCTCAAAGCGCAGCAGCCCGAGGTACGCGAACAAAAGTAGGAGAAGCGCACCGTAAGCGCCACCTATCCAAAGGAGTCGTCTTCGCCACTCTGCTTGTCTGACCAACTGCAGGCGGCGACGTCGCCAGCTCTCTGGTAGAAGGTTCAGTTTGACCGGAGCCGGTGGGAGCTCGATCCCAACTATCTCGGTGGGGCTGGACAAAATTTCCTGCACCGTGTCGCGCATTTCAAAACAGGTCTCGTCCAAGAGCACGTTCGGCGAGGAGGCATCAATCCCCTGTAACTCGGCACTCAATCGCAGTTGCGGTAATTCAATTTGCAGCTGGTCGCCATTGCCGCCTTCAAACACCCGGGCAAGGCTCAGTTTTCCGTTCTCTGTCAGGGCGTAAACGAGCGTCTCACCTTCTGGATAAATTAGAACAGCATTGCCATTGGGAGCATGGGTGCTCGCGCGCTGTGCGGCATACACTGTAATTTGTCGCGGGATGTAACCGCGCTCCAATAGAGGTGAAGCCATCTCAGCAAGCTGGTCGTTTCTGATTGCAACAGCTGAAACGACGCTGTCGCTCTCATTTTGCTCGATCAGCTCAAAATCGGTCGTTACTTCGTCGGCCGAGAAGGGCAGTAGCTTCTCGACTTGGATCCGAAGCATTTCCGGAAACTCCGTCGGATCGACGCTTGGCAGACGAAATCGCTGGGCGAGCACGGCTGAAACAGGCAAGCCAAGCACGAAGTCGTCAGTTGCAGCAAGTAGCGACCCTGCTTCTTCCAACGTTTGCAGCTTGCGTACGTTCCACGACCCATTTTGCTCAGCCGAGCGCAGAAAATTCCAGCCGTGTGCAGTTGGAATTATGAAAATGGATGGACTTCCGGGCTCGATATCAAAGCTCCTTCCAGCTGAATACCTGAGGGCGACCGACTCCCAGTGGCTGCTTCAGCACAACCATCTCCACAGAGCGCGTCACATCATGTGATCTTCCTACGCTGACGATGCGCAAGACAGGCCCTCCAAATTGAACCATTGGCGCAATCTGCTGAAATTGCTGTGGATTCAAACCTAGCGCAGCTTGGACCTCAGGCGGCACCGTTGTTGGAGCAGTTGTAGTGAATTGAAAATCATCAGCCGTTCCATCGATTCCGTCGGGCCCCTGTCTTAACTGAAGGAAATGATCAACGAAGTCGTCTCCTATGCCCAAGGCGCGTAACACGTCGCGCGATGCCGAGGCAAGATCAATGGGACCACAGCTGCCTACGATGGTGAAATCTTGGTCCCACCCAGCCTTGGAGGTAAATTCAGCCCAGCCAAAGACTTTCTTGAGCTCATCCAGAGAAGCCAGCGGCGCGTGGGACGGATGATAATTGTCGCTCTCCTCCGGCGCGTTCATATGATGAAGTCCTCTGGTTGGCGACACCCAATCGAGCAAGGAATCCATCATGGCGTCGAGATCGTTCAGTTCGACGCCTTTGACCGTGAGATATTGGCGCAAAATTTGCAGCTTCCTAGGATCCTCTCCCTGGGTGAGGAAATTCAAGTTTAAACGGCCGCACTCGCCGATCATCCGGACATCAAATCCTTCTCCGTCGCCCAATTGCATATGTAAGTTCGGGGAGTCGGGCTTGATCGTAGGATTCAGTGCAATGTCCGCACCTGAAGAGGCCATCGCTTCGGCTTCTACAATGCGGTTTGCGTAGCTGGAAACCGTAAGTTGCGAATTGATGTTGGTTGCCCATGCGATCACCATCGCGGCAAGCAAAAATAAAGCCCAAAGTGCTAAGAGCAGCGCAGCTCCCGTATCTGATTTCGACGTTGCAAAAGGCGGCTTCATGAGATCGATCGTCAATATGGTGTTCGTCGCAGTGGAATAATTGTTTCCCACGGCACGGCTGAGTCGCCGCGTCCCACAGTAATCTTAACAAGCAACGGTAACCTTCCCCCCAGGGGCCATCGGGGCAACCAGTTGTTAGCATTCGCATCGAAATAGCTAATTTCGAGGCTGTTCACATTCTTGATCAATGGCACCCATGTCTCGGGTGCCTCTCCGGTGTCAGAATCCTCTTGGGCTTTTCGGGAGAGACCAAGATCCAGCCAGCCGCCTTTTTCGTTCCCCGGCTGCAAGCGCAGCACAACAGTAAATTCGCCCGGCGCATAGCGCGTAAGCAGTCCGGGGCCTGCGCTGCTCTTCCATTTAATCTCATCGCGCTCGCGATCGCCTAACTTGAATGGCTCTCCAACCATCATGGCACTCAACGGATTTAGGGGTTGCCATTCAGCGGTGAGCAGATCACGCAACCCGGCATATTGCGCATCCGCAGCGCCGCTATCCGATGAGAGCTGCAATGCAATCATATTTGATTGCACAAACCGGAAAATCGCCACCGACATCATCCCGAGAATTGCCACCGCCAGCATGATCTCCATCAATGTGAAACCACGATGGTAGGGATATCGATACGCGATGCCCCTGCCAGTTCGCCGATTCCTCGTGTTATCCGGACCGATAAACATAAAACTGAATCTGTTTCGATTGCGGGACGCCGGCGTGCAGCCAGTGGGCAGTCAACGTCACAAGGCTGATCCCGCCAATGAGTGTGTTATCAGGTTCGGTCAAAGCTGCGGGGGCGCTTTTTTGGATTAATCTTACCATGCCGTAACCGCTCTTGATCCTGAATTCCTTTTCAGCGTCAGGCACAAGCCTCGTAGCTTGAATTTCCGCCATGCGATCGGATAAAACCTGTCGCACGGCGCTCTCTTCCGCGCTGATCGAGCTTGCATTAAGACAATTCTGTACCGCGCGGCCGAGCGCGACGACACCGATTGCAAAGATCAACACGCCGAGCAGCACTTCGTACAAGGCAAAGCCCTGCGCCGATCTTGCGGAAGTCTGAATGCGGGTCGCAGCCATAGTTGGAGTATTGGAGTGTGGGAATAATGGAGTGTTGAAAATTTCGTTACTCCATTTCTCCATCACTCCATTTCCCCGATGCTGTTCACCTTGCTGCATACTGTGTAACCTCTGCCTGCGCCGTCAGCGGCGAATAATTCGCCGTCCAGAAACCAGCGGGGCCTCTGAACTGAACAATCGCCGGTTCACAATTCCCCGATGGCCAGAATATCCATTCCTGCGGATGATTTGCCGCCAACGCTGCTGGCAAAGAGAGTTTCAGCAACATTCCCGCGCTCAGACGAAATACGGCCGCCGGTTTGGCTTCCTCACCTTCTGCAAAAGCTTCCGGAAGCACCAGGACGCTGTTTTTGCCCCAAGCAATAATATAAGGACGACGCTCAGTCACACTTCGCTCGTGTGCCTGGCGCACAAGATCGTTGAATCCATCCAGGGATTGCTTCAGTCGCCTGCTTGCGACCACGCCGGTCAAGCTGGGAACTGCTAGCATGAGCAATAGCATCAGGATGAAAATGGACAGCGCAATCTCGACTAAAGTAAACGCCCTAAAACGCTGCACCGCCGAAGTTACTCGATTGACGCAAAATCACAACCACCAGGCTCGTGCGTCTGCGTTTGCTCAACGGTCGGGTGCGCGGCCGTGCACTGCGCTGAAGGCAATAGTCTCAGTCCACCAACGCGAGTCGGCGCAATGGTCAAGAAATGTGTCCACCACTGCGTCGTTAAGTTTGCCGGAAGTTATCAGATCGCCACGAAGCTCGGTGATCGTCTGCATCCAGTAGTCAGCCCATCGCGAGCCTCCGTTATAGATGGCAGTTTCCGCATTGCCGCTTATTTGCTTGAAGCCCAGCGTCGCCAGTCGCGGCGCCAGCTCACGCCCGATGTAGTAATCGATCCCGCGGTCGCGCGACCACGCGATCCATCCATCCCAAAACGCTCGGACTTCCGGCGGCTCGGCGACACTGACAGGGAGAAAATCAGGCTCAATGAGTAGAAGCGCACCACCCGGACGCACGCTTGCAGCCAAATTCGTAATCGCCGCTTCTACATCTCCAACATGATGAAGCACAGCTCGCGCGGTTACGAGATCGAAGCAGCCGCGCTCCACCGGACCAGTAACTATGTCCTCTTTGCGCAATTCAAGATTGGGAGCGCGCACTTCGATTAGCGACAGGTCCAGATCTACCGCTACCGCTTTTCCTCCAGGGCTTACCTGCTCAGCAAGCCAAGCGGAAATCGATCCGTTGCCACATCCTACTTCGAGCGTCCACGCGCCGGGCTTAATAATTCCGAGCGCTTCGATGTTCCGGCGATGCATCGGATCGAGCAATTCTGACATTAACGCCAGGCGCTTCCCCTCGCCTTTCAAGTGATGACCCAAAACGTATTTCGACATTTCTCGGGACGATCCTATTAGACTGTTACGGCACCGGCAAACGTTGCCTGAATGAAATAATGAATCGGCGCGTGACCTCGCCACGAGCAATCAGCCGCTAAAAAAAAGCAATCAATCGGCAGCAGTCACCTTGCCCCTGTGATAAACTTCAATCGCAAATGAAGCCTGCTCTGCGCATCGGCGTTATCTTAGCTGCGCTTTTTGTGGTCGCAATCCTCGTTTGGCAGGGAGTCAGCGAACACGGCGCACCTGATCGGATGCGTCCCAACACGAGCGCCACCGTCGCATTCCTCGACATTGGCGTTCTCGTTTTTCGAGAGGGATTGGAATGCATTCTTGTGTTGGCTGCCATCACCGCCAGTATGACTGGTGCCAAACGCGTGCATCGCCAACCAATCGCGCTCGGTGCGGGCCTGGCCTTTATCGCCAGCTTGATTACGTGGGTTATAGCAGTGCGCATCGTCGGCTCGCTCAGCGACAATGTTTCCGCACTCGATCTGCAGGCTGCCACCGGCCTTCTCGCGATCATTGTTCTGCTGGTGATTATGAACTGGTTCTTCCACAAGATTTATTGGGGCGGATGGATTCGCGCGCATAATCGCCGCCGCAAAGCGTTACTCGAAAATGCGCGCGGCGCTGAGATCTCGCAGTGGCGCCTCTGGTTTGGATTGGTCCTGCTCGGATTCACTTCTCTCTATCGGGAAGGATTCGAAGTCGTCCTGTTTCTGCAGAGCTATCATCTGAAACTGGGCGGCGGCGTGGTGCTGAAAGGAGCGCTGCTGGGGATGATGCTTACGGCAATGGTGGCCGTGCTGACCTTTGTCCTCCAACAGCGTCTGCCGTATCGCAAAATGTTAATCGTTACCGGCATCCTTCTCGGAATCGTGTTGCTGGTTATGGTTGGCGAGCAAGCGCAGGAAATGCAGCTGGCACATTGGATTTCCACTACTCCAATCGATTCCCTGAAAGATTATTTGCCACCTTGGATGGGCCTGTGGTTTGCGGTATTCCCAACAGTTGAAACGCTCGTCGCCCAGCTTATCGCAGCAGTGTTGGTGATTGGTTCGTATTACGCTGCAAGGCACTTCAGCGGCGGCTCAACTACTGGATCGGCGCCTGCAGCGCACGCGCCCGAGATGGCTGCGATTAACGCCTGACTAACGGAGTTTTGGGGAGCGCAGGCAGCTTGCCGACGACATTTTTCGCGAAGCGAAATTTGAATTGCACCACGAGCTTTTCGGCAAGCTGCCGAAAAGGACAGGCTAGCAGCCTGTGCTCCCCGGAAACATGTTCCAGTCTCGCGTTTACGCGCAATTCCAGTTGAACCAAGTCGCAAGCTTTTCACTTTAGGCGGATGATTAGGCCGAATTGCCGTTCCGCAAACCTGGTTCGAATCGCGTTCGCTGTTTCTGTTTTCCTTTTTCCAGCTTCTCTTCGAACCGCTCCATCTCCGACTCCAGCACCGTCCGGTGCAATCGATGAAAAGCTGTTCAATGGGATGCGTTGGAGACAGATTGGTCCGTTTCGCGGCGGTCGCGCGCTCGCAATCGAGGGTGTCGTCGGCGAACCGGACACGTACTACTTTGGAGCGGTCGCGGGTGGAGTCTGGAAGACGACAGATGGCGGTGCAAACTGGAGTCCGCTTTTCGACAAACAACCGATTTCCTCGATTGGCGCGATCGCAGTCGCACCATCTGATCACAATGTGATTTACGCGGGTACGGGCGAAGCGGCCATCCGCGGCAATACAACCTACGGGACTGGAGTGTTCAAATCCATCGACGGTGGAAAAACCTGGGAGAACGTCGGATTGAAAGACACTCGGCAGATCGGTGCGCTCATTGTCGATCCAAGAAACGAGAACGTGGTCCTCGTAGCAGCGTTAGGTCACGCCTTTGGTCCAAATCAGGAGCGTGGAATCTTTCGCACAAGTGACGGCGGCAAGACCTGGACGAAAGTTCTGTGGAAAGATGAAAACACTGGCGGCATCGATATTGTTTTCGATCCGCATAATCCGAACATCGTCTTCGCATCACTCTGGCAGGCGCGACGACAGCCATGGTTTTTCTCCAGTGGCGGCCCGGGGAGCGGCCTTTATCGGTCAGAAGATAACGGTGTTACGTGGAAACGTCTCGAGGGCAACGGTCTTCCCGGCGGGATCCTTGGGAGAATCGGCATTGCCGTTTCGGGAGCCGATTCCAACCGAGTCTATGCAATCATCGAGGCGAAGGACGGTGGTCTCTACCGTTCCGACGATGCAGGGCAGCATTGGACCCGGGTGAATGACGATGGTCGCTTTCGTCAGCGCGCCTGGTATTTCAGCAAAGTTTATGCTGACCCAAAATCCGCGGATACGGTTTACCTGGTAAACACCGGGCTTTTCAAATCGGTCGATGGTGGAAAAACTTTCAATCTAATGGCGGCGCGCCATGGAGATCATCACGGACTGTGGATTGATCCGACAAATCCAAACCGTATTGCAAATGTGAGTGACGGTGGCGCCAGTATTTCAACCGACGGCGGCAAGAATTGGACGACGCAAAACAACCAGCCCACCGCGCAGTTTTACCACGTTGCTGTGGACAACGCGTTCCCCTATCACATCTATGGCGCGCAACAGGACAACTCGAATGTAGGCATCGCCAGCCGCAGCGATTCCGGCGTGATCGGACGCGAAAATTGGTTTGTGGCCGGTGGCGGAGAATGCGGCTTCGTCGTACCCGATCCACGCGATTGGCACATCATCTACTCGAACAACGAAGGCTACATCACTCGCTACGACAAAAACAAAGAGCAAGTGCAGGACGTTAGTCCACTCCCACTCGATAATTCCGGGCATGGCGCTGTCCATCTTGCCCATCGGTTTCAATGGGTCACACCGCTGATGCTTTCACCGCACAACCCAGACGTGCTCTACACCGCTGGCGAATGCGTCTTCAAATCGACCGATCACGGCCAAAGCTGGATGCAAATCAGCGGTGACCTGACGCGCAACGACAAATCGAAGCAACGACCAAGCGGCGGTCCACTGACAAACGACATCACTTCAGTCGAATATTACGACACTGTGTTCGCGCTTGCTGAATCGCCAGTAACAAAAGGAACCATCTGGGCGGGCACAGACGATGGTCTCGTCCAGGTCACGACAGATGACGGCCAGCATTGGTCGAACGTCACACCGAAAATGCCTGACTGGAGTACTGTCGATCTCATCGAAGCGTCGCCGAACGACGGCAACACGGCTTATGTGGCGGTGGATCGACATAAACTCGACGATTTTAAGCCATACATCTTCAAGACGACCGATCTGGGAAAAAGCTGGAGTTCGATCGTGCAGGGAATTCCAGATGGCGCCTACGTGCATGCCGTGCGCGAAGACCTCAAGCGTAAAGGTTTGCTCTACGCCGGAACAGAACTCGGAGTCTTCGTCTCATTCGATGATGGTGCGCATTGGCAGCCATTACAATTGAATCTGCCAGCGACGCCGATTCACGATCTCATAGTCAAGGATGACGATCTGGTGGTAGCAACGCACGGCCGCTCTTTCTGGGTGATGGACGATTTGACGCCGATCCGCCAGGTGAACACGCAATCGCCACAGCCAGATGTCATTCTCTATCAACCAGAGACCGCGTTGCGTTTGCATTACCCGGAGGAATTCGACAAACGACAGCCAGTCGGCGATAACCCGCCGCCCGGAGCAATCATTAATTATTATTTCAAGACCGCACCAAAAGAAGAGGTCTCACTCGATATCCTCGACAGTTCGGGCAGAGTCGTCAGGCATCTTTCCAGCAAAGAGAAAAAAGAAGGAGAGCAACCGCCCGAGTGGCCCGATCGCGTCGAGCGCGTGAAAACGATTCCTGCAAATGAAGGGATGAATCGGTTCGCGTGGGATCTGCGCTACGGCGATCCGATTCAAATCCCGGGCGCGTTTTATTCGAGCACAGGACCCAAAGGACCGCTGGCGTTACCGGGCGACTATCAAGTAAAACTGACCGTCGGCGGCAAATCGCAGACTGCGCCGCTTCATTTAGTGATCGATCCCCGGAACAAAGAACAAGAAGCCGGGTTGCAAAAACAGTTCACTTTAGCGACACAGGTGAACGATCGGATGTCGCAACTACATCAGGCGGTTAACGAAATTCGCGATCTGAGATCGCAAATTCAAAACCTGCACAAACGTTTCGGCGACGATCAACGTTTAAAGCCAGCGCTCGCCGCAGCAGACAATCTCGATCACAAAATGTCCGAGGTCGAGCAGAAGCTGATTCAGGTGAACATGAAAGGTTCAGAAGCGAATCTCGCTTTCCCGAACATGTTGAACGAGCGGTTTGACACGTTTAGTCACACAATCGAAGGGGGCGATACTGAGCCCACCAAGCCGCAACTTGATGTGTTCCAAATGTTAGGCAATCAGCTCGCCGAACAGTTGAAAAAATGGGCGCAGCTCAAAAATGAAGATTTGCCCAAGGTCAGCGAATTGATCAAAGAAGCGAATTTGCCTGCGCTGATCATCGCTGAGCCGAAGAAAAGTTAATGGAGATCATTCATTCCGGGGAGCACAGGCTGCCAGCCTGTAGTTCGCGGCAGCTTGCCGCGAACATGTGTGATGCCCTCGTCCGAGAACCTTCGAAGCATTCGGCAAGTTGCCGAATGCAACAGGCTAGCAGCCTGTGCTCCCCAGCATGACCAAAATCGACAAAGCTCTCGTTCTGGCAGCCGGGCGCGGTACGCGCATGCGCGAGCTCACCGCCGAGCTACCGAAGCCAATGATCAATGTGCAGGGCAAGCCGGTCTTGCAACACATCATCGAGGGCTTGCGCGACGCAGGAATACGCGAGTGTCTTCTCGTCGTTGGCTACCGCGCCGATGCAGTGCAGAATTTTTTCGGTAACGGCTCCCGCTACAACGTCGGCATTCAGTATGCAACCCAGAAGGTACAAGATGGGACAGGTCGCGTTGTCGATCTCGGCCGCGATTTCGTCGGCAATTCTCCATTTATCTTGAGCTACGGCGATATCCTGGTCGATCCAGCAAATTACAAACCGGTTGGCGATTTTGCGGATGACATTGAAGCGATTGTCACGGTCACGCGCGGCGAAGATGTCAGCAAAGGCGGTGCGGTTTTCGTGAACGACCGGATGGAGCTCCTTGATCTTCGCGAAAAGCCGGAGCCGGGCGAGCCGACCAGCCCGTGGTATAACGCCGGCCTCTACGCGTTTCGGCCGAGCATTTTTGAGTTCACTGCAAAATTGCAACCATCACCGCGCGGTGAGTACGAATTGACCGACGCGATTCGCGACCTCGCGCAATCCGGCAAAAAAGTGCAGGCGCTCGAGTTGACTGGAGAATGGGCCGATGTGCGCGACCCTGAAATTCTCGCGAGGTTGAATCAATAATTGTAGGGCTAGCCGTCCTCAAATTGGGCAACCGCAGTGTTCGCCCTAGAATGAAGTGGCCGACCTCAGCGCGTTTGTTCGGCCGGCTCCCCTGAGGGTTCTTCGCCAATTTCTTCTTCGATCTCACGCTGCCATTCATGCGAGAGCCACGGTCTTAACACTCCGTAAAGCAAGTACGACAGGAACAGAACCGCTGGCATCCACTCATAATTCAGCACTGTAAAAATCACGACAAGTATGATCGCAAGAAAACGCGGAATCGATTTCTTCGTCTTCCAGTTGACCGCCTTGAAGCTGGGATATTGAAAGCGACTGAACATCATGAAGGAAAGGAAGACCAATAACGGCGGCAGAACGAAGCGCCAGTTGCCGAGGTGATGTTCGCCTTCGGCAAGCCAAAGGAGAAATAACGTGATTGACGCAATCAGACCGGCCGCCGCGGGTATTGGAAAACCGGTGAAAGTATTCTGATGATTGGGTCCGTTATGCATCGTCGCCGCTGAATTAAAACGGGCCAGTCGCAGCGCACCGCAAGCCAGATAAATGAACGCGATGATCCAGCATGCGCGAGGGAACTCCTGCAGCACGACGCGATAAACCATCAACGCCGGAGCAAGTCCGAATGAGACAATATCCGCAAGCGAATCGAACTCGCGCCCAAACGGACTCTCGTGGCCACCGAGGCGTGCGATGCGCCCATCCAAGAAATCAAAAACAAATGCGCCGAGAACAAACCAGATGGCTTCGTGAAAGCGATCAGATGCAAGATCGGCATTAGTGCTTTGCAAAAGAGCGCCTTCCAAGATTCTGAGCGTGGCGGTAAATCCGCAAAACAGATTGCCCGCCGTCATTAGATTCGGCAGCAGATAAATCTTCGCAGGTTGTTCGTTCATGGATTCATCGAACTCCTTCAGCTTCGCATTCAGGTAGCGTCCTCTGTCGCCTCTCCCTTCTCAAGGGAGAGGGCAGGTGAGGGTTCTGACGTTGCGAGTGCGTTGTGAGTCCCCTCACCTTAGTCCTCTCCCCTTCCCGAAGGGGAGAGGCGGATTTCGCACTGGCCGAACACCCAGTCTCCTCGGTTGGTGCAAGCCGCGCGACAATTGTCGATCCGCCAAAAACGTGGTCTCCCACTTTCACGAGCAATTCAGCGTTAAGCGGCAAATATAATTCCGTTCGCGAACCGAAGCGAATCATTCCGAACCGGTCCCCTTTTTTCAATTCGTCTCCGACTTGCGCCCACGCCACGATGCGTCTCGCAATTGCTCCTGTGATCTGGCGCACCACAATCGTGACGCGTGGATTTTCAAAAGCCCATGTCATCGATTCGTTCTTTTCGGAACAGTCCGGACGGCGCGCATCGAGACAAAGTCCTTCTTCGTGTTGTCGGTAAATGACCTTGCCGTCGATCGGCGCGCGATTGGTGTGGACATCGAAGATCGACAAGAAAATTCCGACGCGCCGCGTCCTTGTTTTGAGAACGTGGTTTTCATCCCATTCGACTATGTCCATCACTCTGCCATCGGCAGCAGCCACGATAAAATTCGGATCCCGCGGCACCCTGCGCTCCGGATCGCGGAAAAAAGCAATAGTACAAAAGATCAGTAGTAAAAAGATCAACGATAGCCACGCGGAGAAGAACGCAGCGACAACGGCAAGCAGCGCAAAAAGCGCTAAAATCCAGCGTGCTTCAGTGAGCGTTTGCAGGCGCATAAAGGGATCTATTTTCAAAGCCCAGAAGTGTTCGGTCAAGCTGCCAAAAATTGGTACCAAGCCGTTGGCCGCCTGACCACAATATCGTGGGCTTTGGGGCCTGGCTGTCTCCAACCTGTAGCGGAAATAACCTGCTCAAAACCACGATATTATTTGTTGTTTCCAAGCCGTTTCTGGCTATCCTCTTTTGTGAGGGTCGCTTGGCCCTCCTTTTATGCCGCAAGCTCAAGCAGAAATTCCGGTCGAAAAAGTATCTCGCAGCTCGACCGGAATCGCCAGCACTCAAAAATATGACGCGGCGCAGATTGACAAGTTAGAAGGTCTCGAAGCGGTCCGGAAACGGCCCGGAATGTTTATCGGAGATCCGGATGAGAGGGGGTTGCATCACCTTGTTTACGAAGTCGTCGACAATTCCATCGACGAACACCTCGCGGGATTTTGCACCAAGATAGAAGCGACGATTCATGTCGATGGGTCGATTTCAGTGCGCGACAATGGGCGGGGAATCCCTACGGATATCCATCCCAAATGGAAGATGCCTGCAGTCGAGCTCGTGCTGACAAATTTGCACGCCGGCGGGAAATTTGGACAAGGCGCATACAAATATTCCGGCGGCTTGCATGGCGTGGGCGCGAAATGCACAAACGCGCTTTCTGAATGGTTCAAAGCCGAGGTATCTCGTGACGGCAAGGTGTATCACATGGCTTTCGCCAGAGGAAAAACGACCGATAAACTCACTGTCATCGGCGAGGTCAAAAACAAAAAGACCACCGGCACGCTGATCACTTTCTTGCCCGATCCGACCATTTTTACAATCACGACCGAGTTTAAGTTCGAACGTCTGGCCGCGCGGTTGCGCGAGCTGGCGTTTCTCAATCCGGGTCTTGAAATCACACTTACAGACGAGCGAACCGATCCGGCTAAGAAGGAGACATTTCTTTACAAGCACGGTATCGAGGAATTCGTGAAGCAGCTTGGCGAGAACAAACAAGTTCTGCATCCCAAGCCAATCGTTATTTCCCGACAGCGCGACGAGGTTTTTGTCGATGTTGTATTGCAATACAACGACAGCTATAACGACCAGATTTTGCCGTTTGCGAATTCGATCGCGAACCCGGATGGCGGCACGCATCTCACAGGCTTCCGCACGGCGCTGACAAAGGCAATCAACCAATACGCCAGGCAAAACAGTCTTTTGAAGGAGAAGGACCCTTCCATTTCTGGAGACGATGTCCGCGAAGGATTGACCTGCGTGCTCAGCATCAAGTTGCCCAATCCACGCTTCGAATCGCAGACCAAGGTGAAGCTCGTGAACACCGAGATCGACGGCATCGTGAACTCGGTTGCCTATGACGGGCTAATGACTTACTTCGACAAGAATCCGCCGATTGCCCGACGAATCTTCGACAAAGTGCTTACAGCGGCCCGGGCCCGGGAAGCTGCACGAAAAGCGAGGGAAACAATTCGCAAAGGCGCTCTTACTGGTGGCGGGCTGCCTGGGAAACTGGCAGATTGCTCCGAGCGCGATCCGGAATTGACCGAGCTCTACATTGTCGAAGGTGACTCCGCGGGCGGCTCCGCCAAGCAGGGTCGCGACCGCCGGTATCAAGCGATTTTACCGATCCGAGGAAAACTCATCAACGTCGAGAAAGCTCGCGAAGATCAATTTCTCAAAAACACTGAGATCCAGGCGATGATCACAGCTATTGGCGCGGGCATCGGCAAACCCAAGGAGGAGGCCAATGGCAAGGACGAAGGCCGGTTCGATCTCTCCAAGCTGCGCTACGGACGCATCATTATCATGACTGACGCAGATGTAGACGGCTCTCACATTCGCACTCTGTTGCTCACTTTCTTTTTCCGGCAGATGACCGAGTTGGTGCGTGCCGGGAGAATTTACATCGCGCAACCGCCGCTTTACCAGATCAAGCGAAAAAAACGCGAAGAATATGTAGACGACGACGCACAGCTTAACAAAATCCTCATTTCGCTAGGCGCAGAGGATGTGCGCCTGAAAAACCTGGCGGATGATAAGGAAATCACTCCGACGCAACTAAAGGACATTCTCGAATCACTCGAGAAACTCGCCAAGCTTAGCGAAGCAGTGCGGCGTCACGGTGGCGATTTTGAGACTTATCTCTCTCACCGGAATTCCAAAACGGGCAAACTCCCAAACTATTTAGTAAAGGTGCGCGATGGAAATGAGGAGACCGCCCATTATTTTCACGATGAAAAAGCGGTCCGAAAATTTCACCAGGAAAATCTCGATCTGAACTTGTTCGATACGCAGATCGGTCAGGAATTGCTTCCTCTGGATGCGCCTGTGCGAGCTGATGGCAGCCGACGACGTGGCAGACTGGTCGAGCTACACGAATCTGCCGCGATCGAAAAGATCATTGCCGAACTGGCCCACAAAGGATTGAAAGTCGATCATTACGCAACCGGCGACCACCCGATCTTCGAGTTGATCGAAGGCGAAGGGGACAAAGCCGTCTCGCACCCATTGTTTTCGATCCCGGAGATTCTCGAAAGAATTTTGGAGATTGGCCGCCGCGGAGTGCAGATCAAGCGCTTCAAGGGTCTGGGTGAAATGAACGCCAAGGAATTGTTTGAGACCACAATGAATCCAGATAAACGCAAGCTTCTGAAGGTGGATTTAAACGACGATAACGCCGTCGACGCCGACAAAATGTTCACGATTCTGATGGGCGACATCGTCGAGCCACGCCGCCAATTCATCGAGGACAACGCGCTAAATGTCCGCAATCTCGACGTGTAAAGTCCGATGGGTGGTCTTTTTCATAAGCTGCGTCATCCTCGACGTTGTTACGTGGTTTGTGCCATCCCGCGCTCGGGCAGCAATCTGCTGACCGACGGTTTGCATGCCACGCGTCGGGCAGGCCGCCCGAAGCAGTTTTTCCTACAGAAGTACGAAGCACAGTTTGCGGCCGCACATCATCTGAATTTTGGTGGAGATTTTGCGGTTTACATTCGCCAGATTACGAATGCCACGGCCACCTCAAACGAAGTGTTTGGCTTTAAATTGATGAGTTGGTATCTGGACGACTTTCTTAGGCGGTTGCGTGCAACTTGCGCATTCGGGGGCACGGCCGCATCCGATCTCGATCTTTTGCACAACGCCTTCCCGCGTCTCCAGTTTGTGCGCATTGTCCGGCGTAACAAACTGCGGCAGGCGTTGTCGAAGGCCCGCGCAGCTCAGACGAATCTCTGGAAAGTCCAGGACGGTAAAAGTGCTCAAGGTGAGCCGCAGTTCGACGCGAACTTGATTGAACAATGCTTCAGAGAAAGCGAGCAACAGGAGGCGATTTGGGATAGCTTCTTCCAGCGAGTTAATGTCGCACCTTTCCGCGTTGAATACGAAAAGCTGTGTGCAGATTACGAGGGCACAATTCGCGCGGTCCTAAGCTTTCTGAAAATTTCACTTCCGCGTAGTACTCGCATTGGTACGCCGGTGACCATCAAGCAGTCCGACCAAATCTCCAGCGCCTGGGAAGAACGCTTCCTCACAGAACATTCGACCATGCTCGCGCAGATTTAACCCTATGTACAACGCGAACGAAAAGGTCGAGCCAGTCAACGTCGCCGACGAGGTGTCGAGGTCGTTCCTCGATTACTCGATGTCCGTCATCATTTCTCGCGCGCTCCCGGACGCGCGCGACGGACTCAAGCCATCGCAGCGAAGAATTCTCTACGCGATGCACGATCTGTCGCTTTTCCCAGGACGGCAGCACCGCAAATGCGCAAAAATTTGCGGCGACACGAGCGGAAATTATCACCCGCACGGGGAAGCGGTGATTTACCCCACGCTCGTTCATATGGCGCAGCCGTGGGCGATGCGCGAACGGCTGGTCGATGGCCAGGGGAATTTCGGCTCGATTGAGGGCGATCCACCGGCAGCGATGCGTTACACCGAAGCGCGCATGACGCATCTCGGGGCCGCGCTCATGACCGACATGGAGAAGGACACCGTCGATTTTGTTCCCAATTACGACGAAACGCGCACCGAGCCGACAGTTTTTCCAGCTGCGTTTCCCAACCTGCTCGTTAACGGTGGAACCGGCATTGCCGTCGGCATGGCCACAAACATTCCGCCACACAATCTTGCGGAAGCCGTCGATGGCATTTGCGCGCAGATCGATAATTCCGACATCACGCTGGACGAGCTGATGAAGCATGTGAAAGGGCCAGATTTTCCTACCGGCTGCGTCATCTGCGGCGTGGGTGGAATCCGGCAGTATTTCGAGACCGGTCGCGGTAGCATGAAAGTCCGTGGTAAAGCCGGCATCGAAGAACTCAAGGGCGGCCGCGAGCAAATCGTGATTACGGAAATTCCGTACGGCGTGAACCGCGCCACGCTGGTCGAACGGATCGCGCAATTGGTGAACGAAAAGGTGCTGACCGATATCAGTTACGTCGGCGATCAGTCGGATGAAAACACACGTATCGTGATCGAGCTTAAGCGAGACGCGAACCCGAAGGTCATCATCGCCAATCTATACAAGCACACTGCGCTCGAGAGTTCCTTCGCAGTGATCATGCTCGCGATCGACCATGGCCGACCGAAGCTGCTCTCGCTCAAGGAGGCCAACGCGGCTTACATCGAGCACCGCCGCGAAGTGGTCTTGCGCCGCACACGTTTCGAACTGCGCAAGGCGGAAGAGCGCGCAGAAACGCTGGAAGGTTATCTCATTGCGCTGGCGAATCTCGACGAATTTCTGCGCATCATTCGCGGCTCGGCCAATCGTGACGAAGCACGAGTGAAACTGCTCGCATTCGAATTCACCAAACGTCAGGTGGAACAACTCGGGATTCTGATTCGCAATCCCGCGCGCTTAACGAATGGCCGGTATGCGTTCAGCGAGCAGCAGGCGGACGACATTCTCAATCTCCGCCTGTATCAATTGACCGGCCTCGAGCGCGAAAAGATCGATAAGGAGTACAGGGAGCTCATCGAAACCATCAAGGATTTGGGCGACATTCTCGCTAAAGAGCAGCGCGTTTTCACTATCATCAAAAAGGAATTGCGCGAAATCCGAGAAAGATACGGTTCGCCGCGCCTGACGGAAATCGTTCCTGGCGCAGCCGAGATCAATGTGGAAGACCTCATCGCGAACGAGGGCTGCATCATCAGCATTACGCATGGCGGTTTTATCAAGCGCACGGCCGTGAGCGCGTTTCGCGCCCAACGCCGTGGCGGCAAAGGTGTGATTGGCATGCAAACACGCGAGGGCGCTACCGAGGAAGAGGAAGGCGATTTCGTCGAGCACCTCTTCACCGCTACCACGCACGACTATCTGATGTTCTTCACCGCGACGGGACGCGCTTACGTGGAGAAAGTTTACGAAATCCCGGAGATGGGCCGCGCGGCGAAAGGCCGCTCGATCGCGAACATTCTTGAGCTCAAGCCCGATGAAAAAATCGCGGCCACGATTCGCGTTCAATCCAAAAAATCCGGCACGGGCCCGAACGCCGTTGACGAAACGTGGGACGAAAATCTGCACATCGTTTTCGCGACGCGATCCGGCATCGTCAAAAAATCGAATTTGTCTAATTACGCGAACGTCCGGCGCGGCGGCATCATCGCCATTCAAATCGAAGAAGGCGACCGTTTGATCGACGCGAAGCTAACGAACGGCAACAACGAGATCGTCCTGATCACGAAAGACGGAATGAGCTTGCGCTTCCATGAAGAACAACTGCGCGATCAGGGCCGCAACACCGTCGGCGTTTGGGGAATTCGCCCGGAGAAAGGCGATCATGTCGTGGCCAACGCCATTGTCGATCCAAACGCTATGTTGCTCGTCGCTGGCGAAAATGGAATCGGTAAGCGCACGTCGTTTGATGATTACCGGCGGCAATCGCGCGGCGGCAAAGGCATCATTACAATGAAAACCGGCGAGAAAACCGGCGACGTCGTTGGCGCGCTCACAGTTCGCGAAGCAGACGAGATCATGTTAATCACAAACAAAGGCCAGATGGTGCGAACCCGCGTCAAAGAAATTCGTGAAACCGGCCGCAACACGATGGGCGTAAAATTGATGGACCTTCGCAACGCCGAAAAGCTTCAGGCGATCGCACCCGTAGTGAGTCAGGCGGAAGAAGAGGAAGCGCAGACCGCCGAGCCGACGGCCGAAAAGTTGTAACCCAACGCGGCAAGCCATTGCGCTGGATGCTCCGCTTCTAATGGTGTTAGCCCGTCTCGCGTGGATGTTGCGAGGGCGCAGCAGCGGTGAAAGCGAACTTGCGTTTCCGAATCAGCATCAAATTGCGAATATAAATAAGCGAGTTTGGAAGGTAAGCCAGTATGCCGACGGGGTCCCGCCGGAAAATAAAATACAGGCACATCAGCGCGCTCCCGGCAATGCTCCAGTACCAGAAGGAGACTGGGATGACACTTTCGCCCTGTCGCTCCGAGGCGAGCCATTGGACAAGGAAACGCATAGAGAAAAGAGCGTTCCCGATAAAACCGAGAACCATAATATAACTCCAATCCAAACCAAGGAATCGGTATTCTTTTCCGATCCAGGTGATAGCGACAATGGTGAGCATATTCATAGGCAACTAGTTCTTTAACGTTTCGCCTCTCCCTTCACAAGGCAGAGCTGGGTGAGGGCTTATTGCTTGAATCCCCTCACCTCAATCACTCGATTCGGCGATTTCGTATCGGATCCTTCTCGATTTCATCCAGCGCACGGCGAGCAGGTCGCGGGAGGATTTGAACAACCGATTCCAGACACCGTAATGACTGCTGCCCGAGAAGCGTGGATTTGTCGAAAC
>DATASP010000116.1:0-2898 GCA_036269155.1 Candidatus Udaeobacter sp. | reverse complement strand
GCGCCCGAACCGATGATGATGAAATCGTAATCGCTCCCGTTGTTCATGCCGATTGGTCGTATGGCGCGCGAATTCCTTACGCGCGTCCCTGTAGCCGGGGGCGCTGACCCCGGCTGGTTTTCAGGCGTGACTTAGTCGTTTCTCGCCGGCATCAACGCCGCCGACTAGATTTGCGCGTGCACAAGCACCTTCGAAGACTTGAGCGAGTCTGGATCGACGATCCGATCTACTTCGTCACAACGTGCACTTATCAGCGAAGTTCAACTCTCGCGTGCGAAGAAATCGCAAAGATCTTGATTCAAGAGTGGCACTCTGCACGCAACCGTCATGGATGGGCCATTGGGCGTTATGTGATCATGCCTGATCACGTCCACTTCTTCTGTGCACCGGAATTGGACGCAAAAACACTGCCGATATTCGTCGGGTTTTGGAAGGAGTGGACAAGTAAAGCTATCAAACGCCAACTAAGACAAACTAATTCTGCCTGGCAGGAGGAGTTCTTCGATCACGTGCTGCGCTCGTCTGAAAGCTACAGTGAAAAGTGGAACTACGTTCGGAACAATCCCGTGCGACATGGTTTCGTCGCAAATGCAGACGAATGGCCGTGGCAAGGTCAGATTGAGGAATTGCGGTTGTAGCAGGTGGCGTTGACACCAACAAGTCTCGGGCGTGGCAAAATCTTGCAGGGCCGGGGTCGACGCCCCCGGCTACAACATCCCGTGTAAGGAATCGCTCATCTTTGCGACGAATCCGCAACACAACAAAAGGAATCCCAATGCCAACCATGCCACCCGAAGCAATGAGTCGCCCAAAACCGAAAATGCCGCACGCGCAAACTTTTGGTGATCTGCCGAAGCCAGTCGTTCCAAAAACTGAAAATCGCAAGTTACTCAAAGGTCAGAAAGCGATCGTCACCGGGGCAAGCTCCGGCATTGGCCGCTCGATTGCATTGGCCCTCGGCCACGCTGGCGCCAGCGTCTGCGTCAATTACGTCGCCGGCGAAGACAAAGCGCAGGCGATGGTGGACGAGCTGCGCGGGCACGGCCACACAGCGTTTGCATTCAAAGCCGACGTTTCGAGCGAAGACGATGTTGCAAAAATGTTTGAAGCGGTGCGCGGCGAGTTCGGCACTGTCGACATCTTAATTAACAACGCCGGTTTGCAGTCGGACGCGCCCTTCGACCAGATGACGCTGGCGCAGTGGAACAAGGTGATCGGAGTCAATCTCACCGGACAGTTTCTGTGTTCGCGTGAAGCGGTCCGCGAATTCAAACGTCGTGGTGTCCGACCGGAAATCTCATGTTGTGCCGGCAAAATAATTTGTGTCAGCTCTGTGCACGAAGTCATCCCGTGGGCTGGACACGTGAATTACGCTGCATCGAAAGGCGGCGTGATGTTGATGATGAAGAGCATCGCGCAAGAAGTCGCACCTTATCGCATCCGTGTGAATTCAATTGCACCGGGCGCGATCCGGACACCGATTAACATGCAAGCTTGGGACACGCCTGAGCATTACAACGAACTGCTCAAGTTGATTCCGTACAAGCGCATCGGCGAGCCAGAGGAAATCGGGCGCGTGGCAGTCTGGCTGGCCAGCGACGAGTCCGATTACATCCAGGGCGCAACGCTGTTCGTCGATGGCGGCATGACGCTTTATCCCGGCTTCGAGACTGGAGGTTAGACCTATGACAATCGCGATCGTAGCTGCGCTAGTCATTTTGCTGTTCCGCTTCGATTCCCCAGCGCGTGATGAATCCAATTGATCCTAACGCGGAGTGGCTTGAGGCGGACGGCCTTGGCGGCTTCGCAAGCGGAACGGTCTCTGGAATTCGGAGCCGCCGTTATCACGCGCTTCTACTCACGGCAACGACGCCGCCTGCCGGCCGGGTGGTACTGGTAAACGGCTTCGATGCGTGGGTCGAGACTCCTGATGGGACAGTCGCGCTTTCATCGCAGCGCTACGGCCCCAATGTGATCCACCCTGACGGCGCAACGCGCATTGAATCCTTCGAATATGAGCCGTGGCCGCGCTGGCGTTACAAGATCGATAATGACCTTTTCGTTGAGCAGGAGCTGTTTTTTCCGAAGGGCGAATCGGCGGTCTTCATATCGTGGCGACTCGTGGACAATCCAAAGCGCCAGAGCACTGGCGCACTCCAAGACGCTGCCGCGACTGGCAACGCACCAAAAAACGCTTGCGTTTTGGAGTGCGGCGCTGCTGCGCCGCTTTCCAACGTGATCAAGCTGCGCGTGCGCCCGTTCCTAAGTGGCCGGGATTTTCATTCCACGCATCACGAGAACGGTTCGTTTCGGTTTGATGTCGAACAGAATGGCGAAGGCGTGACCTTCCGATCTTACGACGGCGTTCCGGCTGTCATGGCGCATTCGAACGGCCGTTACGGGCACGAGCCCGCCTGGTATCGAAATTTTCTCTACTCGGAAGAACAGGCGCGCGGACTCGACGCAGCGGAAGATCTCGCGTCGCCGGGCGTGTTCGAATTTTCACTTTCTAACAAACCGGCGGTGCTCATGCTTGCGGCTGAAGGACACGCGACCACCCACATCGAATCTATCGAAGCGCGGTATGCCCAGGTCAGGACGATCGAGCAAGGCCGCCGGCAATATTTCTCCAGTCCGCTCGAACGTGCCGCTGATGCGTATCTCGTCCAGCGCGGCAAAGGAAAAACCCTTATTGCAGGTTACCCATGGTTCGGAGATTGGGGACGCGACACGTTTATCTCGCTACGCGGGCTCTGCATCGCAACCGGTCATCTCGAGGAAGCACGCGACATCTTGTTGCAATGGGCGGGAACGGTTTCAGAAGGCATGTTGCCGAATCGCTTTCCTGATCAAGGCGAACAACCGGAGTTTAATTCTGTCGACGCATCGCTTTGGTAC
>DATASP010000115.1:0-3208 GCA_036269155.1 Candidatus Udaeobacter sp. | reverse complement strand
GGTTCCATGTCGATTCGCTCGTCAGCGCGCAATTCCTCCAGCGGGATGAGCCGCTGTCCTTTCCCACGCTTGACCGCCATCGCGCGACGCTGCTCATCGATGACGAAATATTTCAGTGCCCCAAGCAGATAAGAACGAAGTCGTCCTTTTTCCTTGCGGACGGCATCGAGACTTCTGCGCTCCAATAGCTGCGCAAAAAACCCCTGGGTAATGTCCTCTGCCTCTTCCAGCGAACGACCTTGTCGCCGCAAAAAGGCAAAAATGGGTCGCCAATAAGTGCGACAAAGTTTTTCCAGCGCCACTTGTGCAGCTGGCGATTCGCCCTGTGCCTCCAGCACAACACTCCAATGCGTCGTCGTAAACGCGACGCCACCGTGTTGCCCGCTTGCTCCAGTCGCGGTCGTTGAAGTCACCTCATGGGGGGCGGCGCTCACAGCACGATCCAAATGAAGAACCGCGCCAAAAGCAAGCCTGCAGGATTATGCGCATTCTGCGTTCCGCGTGTTTCGTAACGCACACGCAACAACAAGGAACGACGGCTTGGGCAGCCGTCGACGTGACCCTGACGGCTGGGAAGCCGTCACTCCTTGATTCTGGCTTCGACACGCGACGCACCGGCGTGCTAAGAAATCCGACATGAAGAATCTGTGGCTCGCCATCGCGTTGTTTGTCGGTAGCGGATTAACGCTCTTAGGCAATGGCGGCGCCTGGCAGACTGGAGTCCCTGGAACGGGTAACGCCAGTGCGTCGAAGAATGAGCGGCATACCGACGTCACGATCGAAAATGAAATGCTGAAAATTGATCTGCACCCGGGATATGCAGACGTGGATGTGCGCTACCGCATGCAAAACACAGGAGCGAAGGTGCAACAGGATTTCTTCTTTCCGGTCGAGCGTTGGGGAAAAAATCCGGATGCCGATACGGATACAATAGGGAGCGACATCGATCATTATCAAATCAGCGTTGATGAAAAAGAATTGAAATCGACAAATGTGGCCGGACCGAAGGAAAAAAGCAGCGAAACGAAAGAGGAAACCAGCAAAGCGAACCAGGAAACCAGCAAAGCGAACCAGGAAAGCAGCGAAGCGAAGGAAGAAGGGACTTCGGGGCAGTTCTGGCAACAAAATATCTCGACGATCAAGTCATGGAAGAAATCGGTTATTCCTTTCGAGCGAAATCAAACGCGCGAGGTGGCAATTCGTTACCGTGCGAAGTACGCCGAGAACGACGAATCAGTTTCAGATGACTCACACATCAGTGACGCGACGTTCGCGTATTCACTCTCGCCGGCGGCTACCTGGAAAGGGCCAATTGGTAAAGGCAAAATTGAGATCAACATTCTGCACCCTGAACCAGAAGACGTCTCAATCCAGAAACCGAAAGAGCGCTTCCAAAAAATCAGCGACACGCACTACGAATGGATGTTTGAGAACCTGAAACCATCGCTGGCGGACGACATCCGCATCATCGCGCATTCAAAATACGATTCCTATCCGACTGGTTATTCGGAGGAGGATCTTAATAACCGTGCCTCCTACGTCATTCGGAACAACCAATATTTTCTCGATCATACCGATTATGATGCGACTGCAAGCTCAACGCTGGCCCCGCAAGGAAAACACAATTATGACGTCGTTAATATAAAGGCCGATCCAAGCCGGGAGATTCAAACGCCCTGGGCCGAAGGAGTGGAGGGCGATGGCATCGGCGAGAGCATAACGCTTAACGTGAAGCGTCCGCTTCCGCTCTACGGCATTCTGATTCAGCCTGGATATTACGACTACGATAACAAAGATCCGTGGCAGAAAAACAATCGTGTTGCTGCGCTCGAAATCACGCTCAATGATGAGCACACGTTTACGGAAAATATTCCCGATGAGCTCTTCGAAAGGCCGTACCTGATTCGCGTAGGCGATTACACGAAGCCGGTCAACAAAATCAAACTGGTGATCAAGGGTGTGCATCGCGGCACGCAATTCCGTGATACGTGCATCTCGCTCATTAAGTTGCGAGCGCCGCTTTCCAAAAAACCGGAAGTTCACGGAGCGCGATGACGGCGCGAGCACTCGTGCTGTGCACGGCGGCGCTGTTGGTTGCGGCCGGTCCTCCCCCCGCAGGAGCGAGCATTTTGCCGATTTACATCGAGGACAATCACGCAGGCACGTTTTACTGGCTGGCTCAACATGTCGATCTCGACCAGCCGTGCACCCTCGTCCTTTTCGATGCGCATAGCGACGCATCCGGCATTTTCGATTCCGATAAAATTCGTGCTGCACTTCGAAACGTTTCATCCGGGCAGGATCGACAAACGCTGCTCGATCGCTGGCGCAGCAAAGGCGCTGTTCAATGCTTCAACTGGATCGAGCCGCTCATGCCGGCGCCGATTGCGAAAGTAATTTGGGTGCCGGCAGAGAAACTTTCTCCGGCTGAAATCCGCGGTCGCACGCAAGAAGCAACGGCCTTTCTCGACGGCCATCTGGAAGCAGCACCGCGGAAATCGGGATCATTACGTGGACCCTATGTAGTCTCTGATTTCGAAAGCCTTCAGAAACATCTCGCTCCAACCGAGCCGCTGGTAGTCACGATTGACCTCGATTATTTCGCCGGCCTGCCAGTTGCAGAACAAGGAACAGCCTTCGCGCGGGCCTGGAATTTCGTAATGGAGCGGCCAAACCTTCGCGCCATTACATTCGCCATTTCGCGTCCGTACTTAAAAAGCGAAGACGAGGGACAGCGGCTGCTCATGCTAGCGTTGACTTCCGCGCTCTCATTGCCGACCGCGCAAATCGAGTTCGAGCCGTTTCTCACAGTTGCTAACGATCACTCGAATCTCGCCAAGGAATTAATAGCGAAGGGAGAGAAATTACCGGCGTTCGATGTCGCGCAAGCTCCTCAAGAGCTTCGTGCCCGAATTTTGTCCGAGCGTAGACGCATCAACGTGCGGCACGGTACAGCGCGATGGCAGCAGTTGTTGAGCAGTTGGAATGACGAGGGGCCGCAACTGCATCTTGAGATTAAGGATCGCCAGCCTTCCACGGACAATGTTTGGCGCATACCGGCGGATGAGCCGGCAGAAATCGAACTTGTCACCGAGCCGTGGACAACGAAACCGCAAAAGATCGAATGGTTTGCGCTGACGCCGAAATATTCGCGCTGCAACCTCACCAATTTATCGATCGATCAGGTTGGCTTTGTGGCGAACGCCGC
>DATASP010000114.1:0-8789 GCA_036269155.1 Candidatus Udaeobacter sp. | reverse complement strand
CCGCCCAGCACGCGCTGCGCGTACTTTTTGTTTTCTGCGTATCGGTCCTCGTCGGACGGCACGAGGTTCCAACGGAGATGTCCCATATGACGCCAACACTCCAGGATCATCCCGTGATCAAACGGCTGCCTTTTTGCCGTCACCACCAAACAATTGTTCTCTCGGTACGTACCGGCGTACGCTTCGCCCCAGTGAAGCTCAAGAGTTTTGAGTTTCAGCGCGACCAGCGCAACGAGGAGGTCCCCCGTCCATTGGTAACAGTAGCCGCGTTTCCTGAGGCCGTGATACACGAGGAAATTGTTGAAGATCGGCGTGCCAAACATGTGATACTGCCCCCTGAGCCGGCTGACGGTGGCGTACGCGCAGTTTGCCAGGAGGGCCGCTTCGTTCTGATCCACTCTGGGCGAAAGTAACGCAATCTGTCTGGCCAGCGCTTGCGCATTGGCGGAATCGTTCTTCGGCACTTCGAATGACAGGGATTGTTGCTGCTGCTGTTGTTGGGCCGTAGCCGGCGCGGTAGCACTTGCCAGTATGGCAACTACGACAGCGAATCGCGAGATCGCTCGAATCTCCGGCGCCGCATTGCGTATCGAAAAAATCATTGAGCCGATAATGTTCCCGTAAAATCTCATGTCACAAGCGACTTGCTCGTTTCGTCCAAACATCGCCGTCCGTGTCTATCGACACGTAATCGGAGACGACTCGGCGCTTAGATGTCTTCAACACCAGACGAGAACCAGGCGATTTGCCTACGCTCAAATTCAGCGTAATCCTCAACACTTTCAGTATGCCCGATCGCGTTTATCTCAACTCAATCGATCCAGAACTGGTCCCGGGTGCGCGCAATGCGATCGACGTTTGTCTTCGATTGAAACAAGGCGAGCGGGTTACCATCATCACGGACGAGGCGACTCGCGACATCGCGGCAGCTTTGCAATCTGAAGTGGAGCATGTTGGCTCGCAATACAGCTTGTTTGTCCTCGAGCATTATGCGCGTCGGCCGCTCAAGTACATGCCGCAAATCATCCTCGATGATCTGGCGCTGTCACAGGTCTCCATCTTTGCCGGGCAGACTCAACCGGGCGAACTCGGCGCGCGCACGGAAATGACAAGCGTCGTGAATCGTCACCGGATAAGGCACGGGCACATGGTGAACATCAACCGGCAAATCATGCTCGAGGGCATGCGGGCCGATTTCCTAAAAGTGGACGAGCTAAGCCAGCGTCTGGTGGAACGCGCTCGCAAGGCGGAACGCATTATCTGCAAGACTCCGCACGGCACCGAATTCGAAGCGGAGCTTTCACCAAAACTCAGATGGCTCAAGACCAGCGGCATCATCACACGCGACAAATGGGGCAACTTGCCGGGGGGCGAAATTTTTACCGCGCCAATGAATACCAACGGCGTCTTCGTGGTGGATGGCGTGGTGGGCGATTATTTATGCGAACGCTTTGGCGACCTCGAACCGAATCCGCTCACAATCGAAGTGGAAAACAATCGCATCCGCTCGCTGCGCTCCGAGAATAAGGAGTTGCGCGACGAGTTTCGCGCATACACCAGCACTGATGAAAACAGCAACCGGGTCGGCGAGTTCGCCATTGGCACGAACACCGCTTGCACGCATGTTATCGGTCATATTTTGCAGGATGAAAAAATTCCCGGCATCCACATCGCCTTCGGTCATCCTTATTCCGAACATACGGGCGCAAACTGGGTCTCCAAGACGCACATCGATTGCGTCGGACGCGACTTTGACATCTGGTTCGACGGTGAACAGGTAATGCGCAGCGGAGAGTTTTTGATATAGTGCTACCGTGATCGACGAGATTCGAAAACGTCTGCAGCGGGTCCCGTTCATTCCGTTCTTGGTACGAATGTCAGAGGATCACGAATACACGATCCCGACGCACGACCACGCTTTCATCATACCGCGCGGAAATCGTGTCATCGTTGTGGATGATGAGGGCACGACGAACGTTTTGGGGCCACTGCACATAAACGCGATCGTCGATCAACAGCCGAACGGCGAGATTTAAGCCGCCGGCGGATCATCACGTGGATCCGAAACTTCGCGCCGCTTTCAACGCTGAGTTTACGCCTGAAAAATATGCGGCACTGGTGCGTTGCGTGCATGAAACTGAGAAGTGGCCGGCGGATTTCCGAATTTCAGAGACGCCCATTTTTCTGACGCGCGAGTTCACAGATGAAGTCACGCGCGCGGCAAATCAGATTATCGCTCTGACGCGCACGCCAGAATTCGCGAAGCACGCGGCCTCGGCTGTTCCGAAAGCATTGGAAGTTCCAAATGAATCGGGGCACCCGAATTTTCACGTGGTCGATTTCGCAATCTGCGCGGAAGCCGACCGGCTCGTCCCTCGGTTGATTGAGTTGCAGGCGTTCCCCAGTTTGTTCGGCTTCCAGCTGTTGCTGCTCGGTTGCATCCGCAAGGCCTACCGAGCGATTCCGCGCAACTGGACCTCATCATTCGGCGGAATCAAAGACGAGGCGTATCTTGATCTGCTACGCCGAACAATCATCGCCGATTCGGCACCGGAAAGCGTTGTCCTGCTGGACATCGAACCGGAAAAGCAAAAGACCCGCGTGGATTTCGCGGCCACGGAAAAATTGCTAGGCATCCGGTCTGCTTGTGTCACGAAAATCAGAAAGCGCGAGCGGCAATTGTTTTATGAGCGCGATGGGCGCGAAGTCCGGATCGAGCGAATTTATAATCGCGTGATCTTTGACGAACTAATTCGGCGGTCCGATCTGAATTTATCGTTTCGGTTTCAGGATGATCTGGACGTCACCTGGGTTGGTCACCCCGATTGGTATTTCCGAATCAGCAAGCATTCACTGCCTTTTTTGAAGACCGAGCACACGTCGCCTACTTTTTTTGTCGACGAATTTCCCGCCGGCGAAAATCTTGGCAATTACGTTTTGAAACCACTGTACTCGTTTGCTGGGCATGGCGTGGACATGGAGCCGACTCACGAGAAAATCGGCGCTTTGGAAAATCCGCATGAATGGATTCTGCAAAAGAAAGTCGACTACGCGGCATTCGTGCCCACTGCCGATGGTCAGAAATCGAAGGCCGAGATTCGAATGATGTTTGTGTGGCCGGACGGAGATCCGCGTCCCACGCTGGTGAATAATCTCGTGCGCATGAGCCAGGGCAAAATGATGGGCGTCGATTTCAACATCGACAAGACCTGGGTCGGCGCCAGCATCGCGCTGCACGAAGGGTGAACCGACCACGCCGCGCACGGAGTGACACGCCCTACCAACGAACCGGTAGGGCGAGCAGTCCTCTGCCCGCCGCTTCGAATTGGCGACCACACCGGGCGTGGGAGTGACGGATACGCCCGCGTTGTCAATCGGGCGCACTCTTACACCGGTTCGGTTGAAACCGTCGATTCGCCAGCGCCTTGTTCCAGAGCTTGCTCTACCGCGCGCCAAGAAAGCATCGCGCATTTGACTCGCTGCGGAAATTTTCGGACTCCCTGCATTACGCGAAGATCACCCAGGCTTTTCGGCGCTTCGCTGGTTTCATTCGTTACGAGATCGTGAAATGCGCGGAGCATTTCCGTCACTTCCGCACGGCTTTTCCCCTTTAACTTCATCGTCATCAATGACGCTGAAGCCTGGCTAATCGCGCAGCCGTGGCCGGTGAATTTGATATCCTCCAAACCTCCGTCCGCGTCGAATCTGACGGCCAGATGAATTTCATCCCCGCATGCCGGATTATCCCCGTGCACGCGAACTGCCGCGTCAGGCAACTCGCCAAAATTCCGCGGGCGGCGTGAGTGATCGAGGATTACTTCCTGATAAAGCTCTTCGATTTCCGGGATCATGAAAAGAAACGAACTGCGTACCCTATCGTCATGTTGAGCCCTTCGACTCCGCTCAGGACAGGCTTTGCGAAACGTCTCTGGCTGTTTCTGCGCGGCGCGCATCGGTAGGGCGGGCAGTCCTCTGCACGCCACTTCGGCCCGCGGACAACGGCGCGCACGGAGTGACGCGCCCTACCAACGCACTCTCCAGAAATAAACTGAGATTCTTCGCTACCCTCAGAATGACACGAAGCTACAAATATCATGAAAAGAAACGGACCGCGGCGTGAAGGATTTCGATCATTCGATCGATTTCCTCCATCGTGTTGTAGAAGTAGAAACTGGCGCGAGTGGTCCCTGAGACACCAAACCGGCGCATCAGCGGCTGGTTGCAATGATGGCCACCGCGCATAGCCAACCCGTACTGATCCGCGAACGTGGTGAGATCGTGCGGGTGCGCAGAGTCCATGACAAACCCAACCAGCGCGCCCCGCTCTTCCTTTGGACCGAACACGCGAGTTCCCGGCAATTCCGTGAGGCGCTCGGTTGCATAACGCGCAAGCTGCGAATCGTGTTCGAAAATTGCCGCCCGCCCGATCCCCTCAATGTAATCAATCGCAGCCGCGAGGCCGACGGCTCCCGCAATACTTGGCGTGCCGGCCTCGAAGCGATGCGGCGCCTTCTTAAACGTGCTCTTGTCGAGAGCGACGCTCACGATCATTTCGCCGCCACCGTGCCACGGCGGCATGGAATTGAGGATCTCAGCGCGCCCATAGAGTACGCCGATGCCAGTCGGACCACACATTTTGTGTCCCGAAAATGCCAGGAAATCGCAGCCCAATTCGCGCACATCGAGTGGCAAATGCCCGATGCTTTGCGCAGCGTCCACAAGCGTGAGTGCGCCCACTGCGCGCGCCTGCTCGCAAAGCTCGGCGACTGGATTGATTGTGCCGAGGGAATTTGAGATGTGCGTGAACGCGAAAAGTTTCACTTCAGGCGTGAGCAGCGCAGCCAGCTGCTCGAGCTCGAGAGTCCCGTCATCGCAAACTGGGACAAAGCGGAGCCGCGCGCCTGTTCGTTCGGCTAACAATTGCCACGGCACAAGATTGCTGTGGTGCTCCATCACCGTCAGTAGGATGACGTCACCTTCGCGAATAAATTTTCCGCCCCACGTGTGAGCGACAAGGTTAATGCTCTCCGTTGTTCCGCGCGTGAAGATGATTTCGTCCGCGCTCGCGGCGCCGATATATTCTGCGACCCGCCGCCGCGCTTTTTCGTACGCTTCCGTGGCGCGCGAACTCAGCGTGTGCAGCCCACGATGCACATTTGCATTCTCATGCTCGTAAAAGTTCCCAAGCGCGCCGATCACAGCGCGCGGCTTTTGCGATGTTGCCGCGCTATCGAAATAAATCAGAGGATGACCGTGCGGCATCTCGCGCAGAATCGGGAAATCTTCGCGAATCGCTTTCCAATCGACAGCGCTGGCAGGGGACTTGTGCACGCCATAATCTGCTATGCGCGCCGCTCTGCGCCAGTCTATTCGACGAAGTTAAAACAGTTACAAGAGTTACAATGTTGAAACGGAATGCAGGGTTGTCCTTTGTAACAATGTAACCTGTGTAACTTCTTCAACTTGTTTTCAGTTCCTCGTTCACCTCACCAAAGGCATTCACGGCGAATTCCAAGTCTTCACGGGAATGTGCGGCAGAGACCTGGGTGCGGATACGTGCGGTGCCGTGCGGGACGACGGGATAAAAAAAGCCGATCACGTAAACGCCTTTCTCCAGCATGCGCGCGGCGAATTTCTGCGACTTCGCTGCGTCGCCAATCATGATCGGGACGATCGGATGGACTCCGGATTTGATGCTTAGGCCACGCTCAGTCAGCGCGGCGCGAAAATATTTTGTGTTTTCTTCGAGCTTGTCGCGCAGGTCCGTCGATGCGCTGAGCAATTCGAGCGCTTTCAACGACGCGGCGACCACTGGCGGCGCTATGGTGTTGGAAAACAGGTACGGTCGCGAGCGTTGCCGCAACAGATCGACAATCTCTTTGCGTCCACTCGTAAACCCGCCGCTGGCGCCGCCGAGCGCTTTGCCCAGCGTTCCAGTGATAATGTCGATCCTGCCCATGACGCCGCGGTATTCGTGCGTGCCCCGCCCCGTCTTGCCGAGGAAACCAGTCGCGTGCGCGTCATCGATCATGGTGAGCGCGTCATATTTTTCTGCGAGGTCGCAAATCTCCGCCAGATTCGCAATCGTTCCGTCCATCGAAAAACAGCCATCGGTGGCGATCAATCGAAAACGCGCATCTTTCGCTGCGCGTAGTTGCGCTTCGAGATCAGCCATATCGTTGTGTTTGTAACGAAAGCGTTGCGCTTTGCAGAGCCGGATGCCGTCGATGATGCTGGCATGATTTAGCTCATCACTGATCACCGCGTCTTTGTCGCTGAGCAGCGTTTCAAACAAACCGCCATTGGCATCGAAGCATGACGGATAAAGTATCGTCTCTTCTGTCCCGAGAAATTTTGTGAGCGCGGCCTCCAGCTGCTTGTGGATGTCCTGTGTCCCGCAAATGAAACGCACGCTTGCCATGCCGAAGCCATGAGTGTCGAGCGCTTCTTTCGCGGCGGCAATCAGCGCAGGGTGATCAGCGAGGCCGAGATAATTGTTTGCGCACATGTTCAACACGCTTTTGCCATCGGCGATCGCGATGTGCGCTTCCTGCGGCGTGGTGATAACTCGCTCAGTTTTGAAAAGACCTTGCGATTTAATCTCTTCCAGTGTGTGAGAAAGCTGGTTTTCGAATTCTGCGACCATGGGTAAACGATAACTAAGATGACCAAGCACAAATGTCGAATGACTCTGGTTGAAGTGTTTTCTCGGCACTCTGGCAGAAAAACTCCAAAAAATACCCCTTGCGAGGGTTGTGAATAACTGTTAATAACTTCGCTGGCGATCTACCTTGACCTACGCCCAGCGTCGTAATCTCGCCTTAGCCGTTCTCGCGGCATTCATCGCCATTGTTTTGCTCAGCGCCTGTGGAACCACCGAGCGCGCCCTGCCCGGATATGAGCCTCCGCTATCGAAAACGGATTTCCAAAATGTTCGCACAACTGCGTACACGCACACCGAGTCCGACCACCGCGAATACAGCAATCACAATGCGCTCGGCGGCGAATTGCACGCGGCGGATCCGCCGGTGCACCGGGCCGAAGCGGTCACGCGAGCAACCCTGGCGTATGAAGTTCCCCGCGCTATTCCGGTAAACGAGACCGCTTCCCATTCGCCACAACTCCAACCATTCTCACTGGAAGAAACGCGAACGGTCACGCGTACATCGAAACGCACGGCTAAAACACCGCGAAGCGTCAAGCGCGCAGTAGCGATCTCCAGACCGCCGCAGATCGGCAGTGCCGCGGCTGATTGGTCGCGGTGGCCGGCTGGCACGGTATTTCGTCTGCTTTCCACAGGACAAAATTACCGCGTAGAAGATTACGGCTGGGCGCTTTCCGGTCGCAACACGATCGACCTCTACATGGCGAACCAGCGCGAAATGAATTCCTGGGGCGCACGTGAGGAGAGGATCGAAATTCTGCAATGGGGCGATCCGCAGGAGAGCTTACAATTCCTGCAGCGGCACCAGGACTACAGACACATCAAGCGTATGGTACTCGAGCTCGAAGGCCGCGATAAAGAAGCCGCCAAGCTGCGGTAACTTGGCTGGCGCTATCGATAAAGTTTTCGCAGTTCGCCACAGGACGAACTCGCCGTGGCGAGCTTGCGCAAATTTTCGCCCGTTGTGTTTCGTCCCGCAGTCGCGGGACTTTTTGAGTGGGTGCTCGCCGCGGCGAGTCACTTTTTGGGCAGCAGCCTTCTTGGTCGAAAAGCGATGCGAAGACGTCGCGCACTCCAAACTCCGAAGGACTTCGCGAGTAGAAAGCAGTTCCCGCACACAGGCCGGCAGGCTGTGCAAAATGCCATCAACGAATTCTGCTCTATCGGTGTTATCAGCGTAATCCGCGGTTAAATCTTTGGTGGCCTTGGCAGTTCAAGCGGCTTACCTGAAGAGGAATTGAACTACCGAATTACCGCTTGCTAAAAATTACGCAAACAAGATGATTAGCGCCGGTGAATCTGGATGATCCTGCTGCCCGTCGGCCCTCGCACGGTCGTTTCGCTACAACACGCTGGAGCGTTGTGCTTTCCTGCGTCGACGCGGACGGCGGCATGCAGAAGATGCACAAGGCCCTGGCGGAACTTTGCAAAATATACTGGCGACCGGTCTTCGCGTTCATTCGCCGCCTGGGACATTCGCCTCCGGACGCCCAAGACCTGACACAAGATTTTTTTGTCATGGTGCTCAAAGGTCAGCTTCTCCAGCGCGCTAATCCAGCTCGCGGGCGCTTCCGTTCGCTGGTGCTCAAAGCGCTGGAGGACTTTTTGCGCGATGCGGAAGCGAAGCGTAGTGCGCGGAAACGTGGCGGCGACGTGCAGTTTGTTTCCTGGGACGACTGGATGTCCGAGGCGCCATCGCATTTCTCGATTTCTCAGCAGGAATCGGAGAGATGGCCGGCGGAGCGGATTTTCGATGTGCGCTGGGCAGCTACGGTAGTCGAGCGCGCCTTAGGCCAACTGGGCGAGGAATGCGAGAAGCGCGGACGCCGGCGCGTTTTCGATATGTTAAGTCCTTGTCTGGCGGCAGAGCGGAACAATGTTTCCTATTCCAAGTTCTCAAAAGCGCTGGGCATTCCCGAAGCCTCAGTGAAGCGCCTCGTCCATCAGCTGCGGGTTCGTTATCGCGCGCTGCTCCGGGAAGAAGTCGGTCTGACCGTCGAGAAACCCGATGAGATCGATGATGAACTCCGTTATTTATGCGCGGCGTTGAGTGCCACGGAATAGCTAAATTTCGAAATCCGAACCAAATATGTTCGGGCACCCCCGCAGATCACGCCGATTGAAG
>DATASP010000113.1:0-4005 GCA_036269155.1 Candidatus Udaeobacter sp. | reverse complement strand
CGCGCCAGACCAGCCAGCGTCATCGACGCCGGCTACAACGCTGAATTCCGGCCGCGGTTGGGTGCGTAGCGCAGGCTCGGTGTGATGACTGTGCAATTGTCGATAGATTGTCATGCCCTCTATCGGGTCTTGCGAAGTAAGCGAGCTGCATCCGATCAAAAATCGCGCCTTACGCTGGATTGCATAACGGGCGATACCCCGCCAGAGAAGGTGCAACACATTGAGATTGCGATGATCGGCGTGCACACAGGCGCGACCCAGCTCAATCATCTCGCAGCGAAACCGTTGGTACGGCGCGAAATCAAACTCGCGTTCGCTGTAATAGCCAAGATTCGCTGCCGCCAGTTGACCGGTCTGCAAGCGATAGGTGCCGACAATGGTTCCCGTCGCGAGTTCCTCGACGATCAAATGATCACAAAATTCGTCGAAAAGATCGACATCGAGCCCGGTAAAATGCGACTCCACTAAGCCCTCGTTCAGTTCGAGATTGAAAACCTCAAACCGCAACCGCTGGGCGCGACGCACCTCTTCCGCGCTTTGCGCTAGGCGCGCCACGTAATTTGGCCGCCTGGCTTTCGCCGTCTCGGTCGATTGTTTCGCTTTGGTCAGGATGTTCAATTGTGTTCTCCAGTAATTTCACGGCCAGGGCTGTCCAGCCGGTTTGATGGCTTGCGCCGCAGCCACGGCCGGTTTCACCGTGGAAGTATTCATGGAAAAGCACCAGATCACGCCAGTGCGGATCGGTCGCGTATTTGGAGATCTCGCCATGACATGGCCGCGCGCCGTCTTTGTTAGGCAGAAAGATACTGGATAGCCGTCGCGAAAGTTCTTCGGCCACTTGCTTGAGTGTCGCCATGTTTCCCGAACCGGTTGGGCATTCCACCTTGAATGATTCGCCGTAAAAGAGGTGATAACGCTCCAGCGCTTCGACGATAAGAAAATTGATCGGGAACCAAATCGGTCCGCGCCAGTTCGAGTTTCCACCGAAAAGATAGCTGGTTCCCTCACCCGGGACATAGTCGACACGATGTTCTTCGTTGCCCGCGCGGAAGATGTAGGGCTTCTCGCGATGGACGCGCGAAACGGAGCGCAGGCCATGCGGCGATAAAAATTCACTTTCGTCGAGCATGTAGCGCAACGCGCGTTGCAAACGCTCGCGTGTTGGGATCGCCAGCATACGGTTGCCGGTGAAGGGGCACACTTCGCAATAGGTGATCAACTGAGCCAGATCTTTGCGGTAATTGAGAAACCACTCCATCCGCTTCTTGAATCCCGGCAGTTTGTTGATCTTTTCGGTCTCGAGATTTTCCACCGCGATCAACGGCAGCAATCCGACGAGCGACCGCGTCCGCAACGGAATCATTTGCCCCTCAACCTTGAGCTGATCGTAATAAAAGCCGTCTTCCTCGTCCCATAAACCGGTACCGCCGAGCGAATTCATCGCGTCGCTGATCCCGATGAAATGTTCGAAGAATTTCGAGGCCATGTCTTCGTAAACCGGATTGGTTTGTGCGAGTTCCAGCGCCATGGAAAGCATCGTGAGGCAATAGAATCCCATCCAGGCGGTTCCGTCCGCTTGCTGCAAAAATCCACCGGTCGGCAGCGGTTTTGAGCGGTCGAAAACGCCGATGTTATCGAGCCCGAGGAAACCGCCGGAGAAAAGATTGTTGCCTTCGGCGTCTTTGCGGTTCACCCACCAGGTGAAATTGAGCAGCAACTTCTGGAATGTGCTTTCAAGAAAAGCGCGATCACGCTGCCCGCGCGGACCAGTCATCTTGTAAACGCGCCAGGCGGCCCAGGCGTGGACGGGCGGATTCACATCACCAAAAGCAAATTCGTAAGCCGCCATTTGGCCGTTCGGGTGCATGTACCATTCGCGCAGGAAAAGATTGAGCTGCTTCTTCGCGAAGTGCGGATCGATTTTCGAAAATGGAATCATGTGGAAAGCGAGGTCCCATGCCGCGAACCAGGGATATTCCCATTTGTCCGGCATCGAGATGATGTCGCGGTTGAAAAGATGAGTCCATTCGCGGTTGCGGCCGAAGTTTCGCTCCGGCGGAGGGGACGGCTGCGCGGGATCGCCAGCGAGCCAGTCGCGAATGACGTAGTTGTAAAATTGCTTGCTCCAAAGCAGTCCCGCGTATCCCTGACGCGCAACCTTCATCGATTCTTCATCGATTCCGGCGGGCGAAATCGCGTCGTAGAATTCGTCCGCCTCTTTCATGCGCTCGGCAAAGATTTGATCGAAATCTTGGAACGGCGTTGTCGCCGGGGGCGGTGACCCCGGCTTTTCTGTGGCGTTGTTTTCTGGCCTGCCGGGGTCCACGCCCCCGGCTACAGCTGAGAGCCGCAGCCTCACGACCTGCGATTGCCCGGGTTCGATCTTCAAGACGTAGTGCGGTGCGAACTTTGTCCCGGTTTGCCCTGGATTCACCGCATCCGTCCGGCCGTGCACGACGTACTCATGGAACGCGTCTTTCACAAAAGGCTGACCAGTCGGATAACCGTGAAGACGCGCAGAATTCGTTTCGTTCTCCGTGAAGAGCGGCGTCCCGTCACCCTCGTAGGCAAGTTGATATTCGCCGAGTTGGTCGTGGCGAACATGTGCGAGACCGTCACGTTCCAACGCAATTAATGGTTTGCTTATGCACTCTTCCGCGATTTCCCCCCACGACCAGGTGTTACGAAACCAAAGTGTTGGCAGCAGATGCAATGTCGCCTTTTCTGGCCCGCGGTTCGCGACCGTTAGCCGAATCAGGACGTCGTTCTCGGAGCCCTTTGCATATTCGGCGGACACATCGAAGTAGCGGTCTTCATTAAAGACGCCTGTATCGATCAACTCGAGCTCCGGCGCCCCCAATCCGCGGCGGCGATTTTCCTCGGCCAGCCGTGCGTACGGATATTCCGCCTGCGGATATTTGTAGAGCGCCTTCATGTAGGAATGCGTCGGCGTGGAATCGAGATAGTAATAAAGCTCCTTCACGTCTTCGCCGTGGTTTCCTTCCGAGCCGGTGAGACCGAAGAGGCGCTCCTTTAAAATCGGGTCTTTACCGTTCCAAAGCGCAAGTGCGAAGCAGAGGCGGCATTGCCGATCAGTGATGCCGAGCAATCCGTCTTCACCCCAGCGATACGCCCGGCTCCGCGCGTGATCGTGCGGGAAATAATCCCAGCAATTTCCGTACGGCGAATAATCTTCGCGCACAGTGGCCCATTGCCGTTCGGATAAATACGGCCCCCAGCGCTTCCAGTTCTTTGTGCGTGCTGCGTCTTCCGTGAGCCGCTGATGCTCGGCGGTGGTCGAAACTTCCATATCGGTTCGTCGTTTCATGTGAGGATTCCTTACGCGGCAACTGTGGCCGGGGGCGGTGACCCCGGCTGGCGCGCGTGATCCACTCCTGAACAACCGGGATCATCGATCCCGGCTATAGAGAGCTGCTCGCGGTTCCAGGGCGCCGTGCGGGTCTCGGTCTGCGTATGTGCCAGCGCACGTTGATCGAGATACTGCACGAAATCTTTCGAGAAAAAGACATCGAGTGCCCAATCGATCGCGACGCGGACTTTCTTCTCGATCCGCGGCAGTTTACTCCAATAAATGCCGCGCCAGAGAAACCAGGCTAGAAATCCCGAGAAGTTCACGCCGAGAATCCGCGCCACTCCCGTGCGGCGACCGATCGCCGCGAGCAGCCCGATCGTTTTGAAACTAAATGGTTCTTTGGGTTTGCCATAAACGCTCGCGACGATGTTGTGTGCAACAACTTTTCCTTCGCGCGACGCATGTTGTGCAGTCGGTGGACAATAGCCGCCGGTCGCGCGATCAGGTACGAGCGCGCAATCGCCCAGTGCCCATAAACCGTCAACGCCTTCGACTTCGAGGTTCGCATTCACTGTAATCCGGCCGCGCTCCTTCGGGCAGGCGACCAAGTCCAGCGCCGGGTTCGGCGAGACGCCCGCGGTCCAGAGCAGCGTTGAACTTGTGATCCGCTCGCCGTTGCTCAGTTCTATCTC
>DATASP010000112.1:0-6411 GCA_036269155.1 Candidatus Udaeobacter sp. | reverse complement strand
AGAGAAAAATCGAAGGAAAAATGAGCAGGCAAATTTCATTCTTTCGGTTCAAATGTTTGGCTTTGTCATTCGTTCGAGCGCCGTCATTCGGATTTTGTCATTACTAGCATGTATCACCACATTCTCATTCCACTCGAGAATACTCCGGCCGACGAGACGATTCTTACACACATCAAGCCTCTGGCGCGCATGACCGGCGCGAAACTACTTCTTGTGCACGTCGCTGATGGCTGGGTCGCCAGAAACTTCAATCAACTCCAGCTCGCTGAAAGCGAAGAGATGAAACAGGACCGGGCGTATCTGGAAGGGCGCAGGGCGGAATTGGCTACAGAAGGTTTCACCTGCGCCGCTGTGCTCGCACTTGGTGAACCCTCGGATGAGATCATCAAGTTGGCACAGGAGAAAGATGTCGATCTTATCGCGATGACTACACACGGTCACCGGCTTATTAGTGACATTCTTTATGGCGCCACGGCCGACAAGGTGCGGCACGCGGTCGATGTGCCGGTCCTGCTGTTGAAAGTGAAGAGCTGAGGAAATGACGAATGACGAATTCCCAATGACGAACGAATGAGAGAATTCATCATTTGATCATCCGCGCTTCGTTCGACATTCGACATTCGTGCTTCGTCATTCTATAGGCGGCCGTGAAAGTCCTGTTTCTCACAAACGAATATCCGCCGCACATCTACGGCGGCGCAGGCGTGCATGTGGGCTATCTCTCGCGCGAACTGGCGAAAATGATGCCGGTGGAAGTGCGATGCTTTGGCGACCAACGTCTTGAAGAAGGCAACCTCAAGGTCATCGGCTTTGAGCTCAACACGAGCAATTTTACCTGTCCAAAGCCGTTGCGCTCTGTCTTCGGCGCCGTGCGGCGCTGTACTGATTTCAATACGACAAACATCGATGCCGATCTCGTCCATTGTCATACCTGGTACAGTCACTTTGGCGGGATTCTGGCTAAAAAGAATTACGGAATTCCCCTTGTCATCACGGTCCATTCACTCGAGCCGCTTCGGCCCTGGAAGCGCGAGCAGCTCGCCGGCGGCTATGAGTTTTCCCTGTGGGTAGAGAAAACCACGCTGGAAATGGCGGATGCGGTCATCGCCGTTTCTGGAGAAACCAAACATGACATCGAGCGATTATTCGATGTCGATCCCGCGCGCGCGCATGTAATCCACAACGGGATCGATCTAAACCAGTATCGGAAGGTCGATTCAACTGCTGCGCTCAAGCGATTCGGTATCGATCCAAACAAGCCGTATGTGCTTTTCGTCGGCCGGATCACTCGCCAAAAAGGCTTTCAGCATCTTATACGCGCGATCCCATTCATGGACCGCGATTTTCAGATCGTGCTTTGCGCCGCCGCGCCGGATACGCCGGGCATGGCGGAAGAAATGAAAACCGCAGTGGAGTGGGCAAAAGCGCAGCGGCCTGGTATCGTCTGGATCAATGAAATGGTGGACCAAAAGACCGCCTGCGAACTTTATTCGCATGCAGCGGTATTCGTTTGCCCTTCAATCTACGAACCGTTCGGCATTATTAACCTCGAAGCGATGGCTTGCGAGACTGCGGTGGTGGCGAGCGCCGTAGGCGGAATCAAGGAAGTCGTTGCAGATGGCGAGACAGGATTCCTGGTTCCACTTGAACAAATGAAAGAGAGTCCATTCGAAGCAACAAACCCAGAAAAATTCGTGCGAAACCTCGCGGCGCGCGTCAACCAATTGATGAGCGATCCGCAATTACGCGAACGATTTGGTAAGGCGGGCCGCAAACGAGCCGAAGAGAATTTTAGTTGGGCTGCAATCGCAGGGAAAACCAAGGCGCTATATGAAACGTTGAAGGGTTGAAGCGTTGAAGCGTTGAAGGATCTTAGGATTTGCGCCATCCCGCTTCAACGGTTCAACGATTTAACGATGTAACGCGGCGAAGCCATGTTTGTCGATCGGATCAAAGTTTTTGCACAAGCGGGAAAGGGAGGGCGAGGGTCCGTCAGTTTTCGTCGCGAGAAATTTGTGCCGAAAGGTGGGCCTGATGGTGGCGACGGCGGGCGTGGAGGCGACGTGATCCTCCGGGCCGACCGGCATGTTGATAATCTGGCCAATCTCTTTTACGAGTCGATCATCAAGGCAAAGACCGGCGGGCACGGGATGGGAAAAAAAATGGCGGGACGCGCAGGCGCGAACAAGATCGTAAAGGTTCCAGTTGGCACAATCGTTTATGCGGTAGAAGGAGCGCAACGTCCAACGTTCAACGCCCAACGTTCAACGCCCAATGCAGAACAATCGGGAATTCCGATTGTCGATCTCACCCGCGACGGCCAAGAATTCGTGCTTTGTCGAGGCGGAACAGGGGGTAAAGGCAATGTGCATTTCAAGAGCTCGCGCAACCGCGCGCCGCGTCAATACACGGAGGGTGAAGAAGGCGAGCAGGGAAATTTCCTTTTCGAGTTGCGAACGATTGCGGACGCAGGACTCGTTGGTTATCCGAATGCAGGCAAATCGACACTGTTGCAAAAAATCTCGGCTGCGCGGCCGAAGATCGCGGCATATCCGTTCACGACGCTGCATCCGATCGTTGGCGTCATGGAATTTCCAGGTTATCGCCGGGCAACCATTGCAGATATTCCCGGTTTGATTGAAGGAGCGCACCGGGGGGTCGGGTTAGGCCACGAATTCTTACGCCATATCACGCGCTGCCGGATTTTGATATTCGTGATTGATGTAGCCGGAAGCGAAGGACGCAATCCCATAGAGGATTTGCAGAATCTTCGCCGTGAAATTGATCTCTACGATCCGGCACTTTCCTCGCGCCCATGGCTGATTGTTGCTAACAAAATGGATTTGCCGGATGCGGAGAGAAATCTCAGGGCGCTGCAAGAGAGATTTCCCAGAACCAAAATCGTTCCCACATCAGCAGAACAAGGAAAGGGGATCGCTGAATTAAAGAAGACATTGGCAGCGACGATGTCGAATGACAAAGATGTCCTTTCCGAGGCAATTTGAGATGGACAAGGCGACAATCCATAACGAAACTGGGCGCCGTATGGGCAAACGAGTTGTAGCTAGCTATTGCTCCAGTTTTCTCAAGTCGGAGATGTTACACATTTACCGGCAGTTAAGAGCACTGCGCGGCGTCGATACGTTCGTGGTCACTAAGGAGGTCCAGAATGCTGAGCGGTTTCCATTTGAGCGTGTCGAAATCATTCCGAAGCGGCGCACAAACTTGCTCGTCCACGGCTGGTTGAAGTTTGTGGAGCGCAGGCCGCCCATCGTTTACCGCGGCGAGTACCAGACGCTTGACTCATTGTTGGAGCGGCATGGCGCAGATCTTATGCATATTTATTTTGGCCACACGGGCGTCCACTTGCTTCCTTTCATCGAGCAGTGGGATAAACCATGCGTCGTATCTTTTCACGGAGCCGATGTCGCGCAGAAACCCGAGATCAAGGATTATCCGGCAAAGTTGCGCCGTCTTTTTAAAGCGGTCCCACTCGTGTTCGCGCGATCCCAATCGCTGGTTGACCGGCTGGTTCATTTGGGCTGTCCGCCGGAAAAGCTGCGCATCAATCGCACCGGCATCCCGCTAAATGAATTTCCATTCATAGATAGACAACCGCGGCCAGACGGCAAATGGCGAGTGGTCCAAGCATGCCGGTTGATTCCGAAGAAGGGCGTTGCTACTAGCTTGCGCGCTTTTGCCATTTTCAAGAAGGACAATCCTGGTGCGGAATTTTTCATCGCTGGAAAAGGGCCGTTGCAATCGGAATTAGAAATGCTCGCCGGCGGCCTGGGGATCCTCCGGGACGTGCATTTTGTCGGATTTCTGCCCCAACCGAAGCTGCTGGAGCTTTATGCCAGTTCGCAGTTGTTTTTGCATCCAAGCGAAATATCCCCAAATCAAGACCAGGAAGGTGTTCCGAACTCGGTTTTGGAAGCGATGGCAACCGGGTTGCCGGTCGTCGCGTCGCGCCACGGTGGAATTCCGGAAGCAGTTGATCACGGGCGCACCGGGTTCCTGGTTGCGGAGGAGGACCACGTCGGACTAGCGAATGCCATGCAGCTAATCACAAGTTCGCCCGCCTCGTTGAAGCAAATGGGAGAACACGCCCACGCCGCCGTAGTGGAACGATTCGGTCAGGATGCCCAGATTGATCTGTTAGAATCGTTCTACGAAGAAGCGATCACAATGAATGGCGCTGCTGAGCCCGTGAAATCGAGGGCGGTGACCCGGCTTGCTCCACGGTTTGCAGAGAGCGTGCCGGCGAAATAAGTTCGCGTCCGAGATTTTGTTTGTCTTCCGGCGCAAAACACGCTTTGGTATGCGCGTTTAAGTTGTAGCCGGGGCGGCTTTTCCGTCGTAGTCTCGCGAGTGAGGGACAAGACGGATGACCTCGGCCGGCTGGCATCACCGATGCCGGCTCACAGCTGTGCTTACAAAATGCGCAATCGTTGTTTACTAATGTCGATCCTAACGTTGGCCTCCAGCGCAATGCTTGCCACGTCAACCTTTGCGGCGGAAGCGGGTGCGACTGGGCACGAGGGCGTCTCGTTAAAACCGCAGATGCTTGTTCAGTTCGGCGGCTTCGGAATCACAAACTCGATGCTGGTTACCTGGATCGTCGCAGCTGGCATCATCATTTTTTCGCAAATCGCAACCCGGCGGGCTACTCCCATCCCCAGCGGGATTCAAAACTTTTGGGAATGGTTAGTTGAGGGTTTGCACAATTTCCTGGAAAACATCATCGGCCGTGAGCTGGTGCGAAAGGGATTTTGGTTTTATGCCACTGTGTTCATTTTTATCCTGTTCGTGAACTGGTTCGGACTGGTCCCAGGAATCGGAACAATTGGTTGGGGACATTCCGACGCGACGGGAAATTTCCATGTCGATCGGCCGTTGCTCCGCGGTGGCAACGCGGACCTAAACATGACGACCGCGATGTCGGCCATATTTTTCGTGATGTGGTTTGTCTGGGCGATTCAGGCCAATGGTGTCGGCGGGTTTTTGAAACATTTGTTTGGCCCAAAAGGTGAGACGACCGGAATCGTGAAGATCCTCATGGTCGTCATTTTTTTCGCTGTCGGCTGGCTCGAGGTGATCTCGATCATATTTCGACCGATTGCGCTCAGTTTTCGATTGTTCGGAAATATTTATGCCGGCGAAAGCATTCTCGAAGCGATGTCGACGATGGTTCCGTGGCTGTCGCCGATTCTGCCGATTCCATTTTATTTCCTCGAAGTGCTCGTCGGATTTGTGCAGGCACTTGTTTTCATGCTGTTAACGGCGGTTTTTACAATGTTAATCGCAGAACACCAGGAGGGACCGGAGCACGCGCACTGATTTTTCGGCGATCTCATGAGGAGGTCTCCAAAACCAACTAACAAAATATGATACTACCAATACTAGCAGAACTGAGCGGAAGCATTCACGTCGGGCTTGCCGCGATGGGCGTCGGAATCGGAATCGGCTTGACCGGCCTGGGAATGACCAGCGCGGTCGGTCGCAATCCCGGTGCATTCACGCAGGTGCTCGTGCACGGAATTCTCGCCATCGCGTTGACCGAGGCGATCGTTTTCTACGCGTTGTATCTCGTTCATTAATTTTCACGGGAGGCAATCGATGTTGCGCCCGAAACTTAGTTTATGAACCTGATAATTGCCGCCAGCAGCGGAGGTGTAACCGATATCCTGCGCGAAACAGCTGAAACCTTCGGATGGAATTGGAAGTTGTTTCTATCGCAGGTCATTAGCTTCTGCATTGTTGCATACCTTTTGCAACGCTTCGCTTACAAACCGATCCTTGCCTTACTCGAGGAGCGACGCCGCAAGATCGAAGAGGGCCAGATTAACGCGGAAAAAATCAAGAAAGAACTCGCCGAAGCAGAGAAGCGTTATCAGGAGATTCTGGCAAAGGCGAACGCGGACGCTCAGAAAATGATCGATGAAACGCGCGAGAGCGCCGCGCATCTATCTGAGCGCAAGCAGCAGGAAGCAATTGCGGCTGCAGAACAAATCATTGCCAAGGCGCGCGAGGCCAGTGCGATTGAGCACGAGCGCACAATGGAATCTTTAAAGCGCGAGCTTGGGCGTCTGGTAGTGGAGACCACGGCAAAAGTCACCGAGAAGGTGTTGACTCCGGAAGATCAGCGGCGTTTGCAGGAAGAAGCAGCCCGCCACTTAACCTGATGAAGATCAACAAGGAAATTCGTCGGTTGTCGCGTGAAATGCTTCGGGCCAGTTTTACGGACGGTCAACTCGATCCAGGAAGGATTAGGTCGCTCGTCGATTCGCTTATCGCGAGAAAGCCGCGCCATTATATCGAGGTCCTAAAAAATTACAGACGTCTGCTTCGTCTCGAACTGGAAAAGCGGCAGGCCAGAATCGAAACGGCGAGCGAAGCGGATTCCGCGAC
>DATASP010000111.1:0-9933 GCA_036269155.1 Candidatus Udaeobacter sp. | reverse complement strand
GTGCGTCGAGCGATCTCCTTTTCGTAGAATCCATTCTCCTTAAAGAACGGTTCGACGCGTGCGATGAATCCCTCGATGTCCAGGATCTGCGGAGCAATCTTGTTTTCGCTCGCCACTTGCCGCTCGTCACTTTCGCCTGGCTTTGCAGTTGGGATTAAACGCGCGCCTGGATAGTACAATGACCGCTCCCGGTCCCAATTCCGTTTCTCCCCTGCAGGTCCGGAGATTGAATCGTAAGCAGCTGTGACAATCGCGTCGATCGACCAAACATCAGACGGATTGGCTTCTGACTTCGACATTGGAAGTTGGGCGCCTGCTCGCGATTTATCGAAGTTAAGCGTTGTGCGTTTTCTGAATCGTCTCAAGGATTTTCATCGCCGCGTTATGGCCGGGAATCCCGCTCACGGCGCCACCGCGTAACGCGCTCGATCCACAGAGAAAGACATTTTCGTATTCAGTCTCTACGCCCCATGTGCCGACCTGCTCTTTGCGCGCGGCAAAAGGAAAGGTCAGCGCCTTGTGAAAGATGTTTCCACGGTACATCCCGAGCGCATCCTCGATATCGACCGGGCTTTTACTTTCGATGCAGCGACGGCCATCACGCGCGACGGCGAGACAATCTTCAATCGGTTCGTCCAGCCACTGGTTAATACTCGCCAGAAATCTTTTCTCCGCTTCGCGCCGCATGTTCTCGTTATCCCTCGCGAACAAGCTCCACGGCGCATCAAGTCCGAACAACGTCATCGTGTGAAATCCTTGCTCACGCAGGTCCGGCGCGAGAATGCTGTCGTCGGTCAGCGTGTGGCAATACATCTCGCACGGCGTCTTCCCCGGCAACCGGCCTCCAGACGCCTGGTCGTAACTGGCATTCATTTGTTCATAGCCTTCGTCGCTGTGAAAAGTTCCGGAAAAGGCCTCAGTCGCCGGATACTTTTTCGCTTTTAACTTTGGCAGCCGACTCAAGAGCATGTTTGTCTTGAACACAGAGCCTTCATCAGTGCGATCCGGCTGAAATAGTCGGCCTGTAAATCTTGCGAGCACGTTGCGGCCGAAGTTCACGAGTAAAAATCGCGCATCGACCGCCTCGCGTTTCCCATCAACGCGAAATTCCACGCTGCGCGTTTTTCCGGTCACGTTCAACGTCTGCAGATCGACATTGGTTAAAATCTCGGCGCCTGCTTTACGCGATGTCCGTTCCAGCTCCGATGTCACCGCGCCCATTCCGCCGACCGGCACCTTCCATTCGCCTGTCTTGTTTCCAATCAAGTGATAGAGGAGACAGCGGTTCTGTACGAGCGAGGGATCGTGCGGATACGTGAAGACGCCAATCTTTGCATCGGTGAAGACAAGGCCGCGCACCAGATCGTTTCGCAGATAACGCTCAATCGCGTTGCCGAGCGGTTCCTCTACCAAACTGCGCCATGCTTCTCGCGAGATTTCATCGGCGTTAAATCGGCGTGCCATTTCCTCTTTTGCTGAGAGCGGCTCGAGCATCGAGTCCCAAACCTGTTCCGCGAAAACGCGCGACAGATTGTAAAAATTTTTCATCCGCTCGAACTCGGCGTCACTCCCAGTCAGCTCGACAATTGACTTACGGCTCACCTCTTCATCGAGGTTGCTCAAAATCAGTGCGCCATGCTGGCCATGGTTCACGTACGGTGTACACGAGGCAATCGTACGTCTGCGCAGTTCAAGGTTCAGGCCGAGATCGCGGATGATTTTTTGCGGAAACAAACTTACCAGATAGGCATACCGCGAGAGCCGCGCGTCGAAATCGGGAAACACTCTCTGCGAAGTGGTCGCTCCGCCGATGTAATCATTTTTCTCCAGCAACAGCACGCTCAACCCAGCGCGGCCCAGATAAGACGCAGCCACGAGCCCGTTGTGACCGGCTCCCAAAATCACAACATCATACTTGGTTTGCATGCTCTTGTTTTACCGCTGTTTTTGCTCGCTTGCCACGCCGAAACCTTGGCGAATGCGGGTGCTGATGTTCGTAATCGCAATCAGATAGCGAAACTCCATTGTCCGCCTGGCATTCAGTTGTCAGCTTTTAGAGCTGACGTCGAGAACGACGCGAAAACGCGCCTTACCACTCATCATGCGGTCGTAAGCTTCGGCGGCTCGTTCCAGCGGAAAAACTTCATTCATCGAATGCACGGCATTTAGCGTGCTGAAGTTCAGCGTGTCTTGTGAATCGATCGAGGTTCCGGAGTACCAACCTTTGACTGAGCGGCAACCAGTAAGGAGCAAAATTGGATCAACGGACAGGGGACCCGCTGCGCCGATCACCATGAGCACACCGTTGGGCGCAAGTCCGCCGAGCACTGCTGCCATCGCGTCGGCGTTCGTTACGGTCGCGATCACAACGTTCGCACCGCCGAGCTTGTTCAGTTCCGCCGCTGGATCCGAGGCCCGGCTGTCGATGTAGTGGTGTGCGCCAAGCTGTTTGGCGAATGCTTCCTTGTCTTTTCCGCGGGCGATCGCCACGGTTCTGAATCCCATCTTCGCGGCGAACTGCACGCCCAGATGACCAAGCCCGCCGATCCCCAGCACCGCGACAACATCGCCGCCTCGGGCGCCACTGTTTCGCAGAGCATTGAAAGTCGTCACGCCCGCGCACATGAGTGGCGCACCATCGATCGCAGATAATTCTTCGGGCACGAGCGCCAGCGCTTCTGCCGGCGCAAGCATGTATTCGGCATAGCCGCCATCGAAGGAGATGCCGGTCGTCAACAGCGCGACCTCGCATGCAAAGAATTCGCCGCGCCGGCAATGATCGCAATATCCACAGTTGCCGCCGTGCCAACCGACTCCGACTCGCTGGCCATTCTTCCATGGCTTCACTCTCTCGCCGACACGATCGACAACTCCAATGATCTCGTGTCCCGGCACACGCGGATATTGAATTCCCGGCCAGAGTCCTTCTTTGACTAACGAGTCGCTGTGACAAACGCCGCACGCCTCCACTTTAACTCGCACCCACCCAGCTTTCGGCTCCGGAATATCTCGTTCCACCAATTCTAACACTCCGCCAGCACGCGGAACTTGGACTGCTCGCATTTTGGTCGCCATACGTTATCTGTCGCGCCGAAGGCAGCCGCGTCAACTAAGCGGATCGATTCCATTCTGAATTGAGCGTTGAGTGTTGAGCGTTTCTGAAAATGAAATCCATTGTGCTTCCGGATGACGAGCGCGTTCCGGTGCTTGGTCAGGGCACGTGGCGCATGGGCGAGAGCAAACGCGCGCACGCGGATGAAGTCGTGGCCCTGCGTTTGGGAATCGAGCTCGGGATGACTCTAATCGACACCGCCGAGATGTACGGCGAGGGCGGCGCGGAAAAAGTTGTGGCAGACGCCATAGATGGTCAGCGCGAACGCATATTCGTTGTCACGAAAGTCTATCCGCATCACGCGTCGCGCAGGGAATTGCCCAAGGCTTGCGAGCGCAGCCTCAAGCGTCTCCGCATCGAGACGATCGATCTTTACCTGTTGCACTGGCGCGAAAAGACGCCGCCGCTCGAAGAGACAGTAGAAACATTCGAGAAACTTCGCGCAGCCGGAAAAATCAAACGGTGGGGCGTTTCGAATTTTGACGTCGATGATATGGAAGAATTGTTCGCGATTGAGCACGGCCGCCATTGCGCTACGAACCAGGTGCTCTACAACCTCCAAAATCGCGAGATCGAATTTGATCTTCTGCCGTTTCTCCATCAACGATCAGCTCTCAACCATCAACTAGTCTTGATGGCTTATTCGCCAGTCGGCCATGGCCGCGGATTGCTCGAAAACAGAATCGTGAAGAACATTGCCGAGCGCCGCGACGCCACACCCGCGCAAGTCGCGCTTGCATGGGTAATACGACACCAGGATCCGCCATCGTACGGATTCGCCGCGGCGAAAGTCATCGCCATTCCAAAAGCGAGCAACGAAAAGCACGTACGCGCGAATGCGCGCTCAATCGATATCAAATTGACCGGGGAAGATTTCGCCGAGCTCGACCGCGAATTTCCCCCGCCGAAATCAAAGAAAGCACTGCCGATGCTGTGACTGGGAAGCGAAGATGCACGCGAGCAGCCGGCCACTGCGCTGTCAATTTAATGACGCGATTGTACCCGAGAAGCTCCTCGATTTCAGAACGGATTCAGTCGCATCAGCAGCTACGACCTGGTCGCGCTCGCAGGCTTCAGTCGATGGCGTAAACGAAACCGTCGGTGCTGCCGAAATAAACGGCGCCGTTAGCGACTAACGGCGAGGAGAAGATTGAGCCCACGCTCAGTTGTCGATCTTGCGCGACGATAGGCCCTTCACGCCAGTTGTCGACGAAGAGCATTGGGACGTTGAAGCGCCGCTCGGCCGTTAACACCCAGCCTTTGTTCTCCTTGGAGGCGTCGGTCTGGAATTCCCACAGCAGTTTGCCGCTGGCCGCGTCCCGCGCCGCCAGAGTTCCGTTCAACACACCGATAAACACCGTGTCATTTACTACCGTCGGCGACGAAAACATGTAGGCGCGCCCGTCTTCCTTCACAAGCGATTTGCCGCTTACGGCGTCGACTACGTGGTAGAGCGCAGAATCAGATGTGGCGAAGTAAACCTTGCCGCCCACAACCGCAGGCGAAGTGATGACCCAGCTAAGTTGATTGTCGATCTTCCATTTCTCTTTACCGCTCTCCGCCTCGAGCGCGTAAAGCTGCGCGTCCCGGCACCCAGTGTAAACAACGCCATCCACGACGGCAGGCGACGATTGAAAGCCGACCTGATTATGAATGAGCGCGTCTTCGCCGCCGTGGAACCGCCACTTTTCTTTGCCGTTCTTCGCGTCGATCGCGTAAAAGTAGCTGTCCCAACTGCCGACGAACACGACGCCGTCGGCAAACGCGGGCGAAGCATGAACCACGTCGCCGGTTTTAAATTTCCAACGCAGTTCGCCGCTGTTTGCATCGAGCGCGTAAACGTTTCCGTCCCCGCTGCCAAAATAGACGGCGCCATCAACAACCACCGGACTGGAAAGAAAAATATCAAACGGGTCGGCGATGGTCTGGTTTTTCGGCTGCATCCCGTGCAAACCTTTCGCCTCGAACCGCCGCTCGCCGCCTGTGGCAAATTTCCACTTCAACGCGCCTGTGTCGGCATTGAGCGCATAGAAATTTCCGTCGTAGCTGCCGACGTAGAGCGTGCCGTTCACAACGGCGGGAGTCGCCGGAACTGGTCCGCGCGTTTTCGTTTTCCAAATCTGTCGGCCGGTTTCGCTATCAACGGCGTAAACATTTCCGTCGTCGCCGCCGAAGTACAGCGCCTTGCCGCTAATCACTGGCGATGAGATGACGCGATTGCCGGTCGCGAATTTCCATTTTACCCCATGAAACTGTCGCGGCGCCGTGCCGGCATAGGCCCCAGTGTGAGCGGGATTCCCCCGAAACATTGATTGCGCATTCGCGCTGATTGCGATGGCGCAACCGACCAACGAGGTAAAGATCGACAATTTCATTTGCGGAGAATCATTTCGCCCGGCGCAAGACCACCCCGGTTTCAATTGGCCCCTGCAATAGCTGCCCCTCAATTTCGTTATTTTTGATTCGGCCTTCGTACGTCATGCCGAATGCCGCCGAGTCAATCGTGATGAAGTCGCCCTGCTGTGTGACGCGATCAACCGGCACGTTGTTCACTTTTCGGCCGACAATGACCAGGTCGGCGGTCGCGGCCTCGGTCCCGTGACTCTGCAATTTGAGCGTGACCTTCCGTGGATAACCCAACAGCTCGTATTCGCCCTTCCATTCACCTTCAAATTCCTTCGCGATCGTGCTGCTGCGCGGCTGTTGCTCGACCTGCGGCGGACCGACTTTCTCCAGAACAAAACGCGCGCTGTTGCCGCTCTGAAGGAATTCGCCCGTCAGCTTTCCGTCCGCGAGTCGCGCTGTGACGTGCGGCGATTCAACGTTTGGGCCGCTCATTGCCGTGATCACAAAGGCAACCTCAGGACTTTGCACCGTGATGTCGGTCAGCGGCGCGCCTTTGACGTTCAGACCCGGCAAGGTCGCCGACCCGGTCCAATTCGCTTCATGAGCCAAATCGACAATCAACACCACTTCGCGTCCGGGAATTTGGACTTTGCCGCTCCACCTGCCGGCAAGGGGCTCGTCGGCACGACACAGGGCCGCCGTCGCGAGAAATAAAATCAAGCCGGTTTGGAATCGCATTTTAGATACTCTCATGCGCGCTTAATCGATATCAATTTGACCAATGAGAACCTTGCCGAGTTCAATGGAGAATTCCCATCGCCGGACTCAGGAAAACCATTGCCGAGGCTCTGAGCGAGACGATCAGCCGGAAAAAGGATTGACCGCAAACCGAACTTCTGCCTCGATGGGAGCCATGAAAACGAAAGCTTTTGTATTAGCGTTGGCGTTTTGCTTTTGGGCAGGGGCGCTGTGTTTCGCCGCCGATCCACAGATGGGGAGTTGGAAACTGAACGAAGCCAGATCAAAGTTCACACCTGGGGTAACAAAGAACACCATGGTTGTTTACGAGGCAGCCGGTGATCAAGTGAAAGTGACGTCGAATGGCGTAGATGCCAAAGGTAAGTCCACTCGCTTCCAATGGACGGGCAGGTTTGACGGCAAAAATTATCCTGTCACTGGCGACCCGAACTCAGACGCGAGGTCGTACAAAAAAATCGACGATCGCACACTGGCGTTCACCAATTGGAATCACGGAAGAGTCGCGGGCACGGGTCGAACTGTGGTTTCTGCTGATGGCAAAAGCCGCACCGTTACCTCGAGCGGGACAACCGCAAAGGGCAAGGACTACAAGAACACCGCGGTCTTCGACAAGCAGTAAGATCAGCGGACGCGCGCGCACTCCGAAAATCCGCAATCGGACGGACTCGTCCGGTGGCGAGCTTGCGCAAAACCGAATGGTTTTGCTGTGATTTCGCACTGCCTGCCCGCCTGTGTGCGGGAAGTGCGGTCTCCGAAAGCGTTCGGAGTTGGCGTGCGATGCATCTCCGCATCGCTTTGATCGGTGCTGATGAAACCCTGAGAGGCGAGCTTGTCAGCCGCCGGTTTTCGCTTGCGCGACGTAACGCTTTATTTGCTCGATGTCGGCGCCATTAACGGTGCCAACCAAAGTGCCCCCGCGATTGTACACGCTAACCTGCGGGATTGAGTGGACGTTGAATTGCCGCGCCACTGGCATTTTCCAATTGACGATGTCGATTTTGCGCAGCGCAATCTCCGGATCGCTCCTTGCCAGTTGCTCCAGGCTTGGCGCCAGCTGTCTGCACGGGCCGCACCAATCCGCATAAAAATCCACAACGGTCACGTTGCCGAGAGCGAGATGCTTACTGATGTCCACCTGCGCGCCGTGAGAAATGACTTCGATTGGTTCGCCACGACGGGCGGCGGCCATCGTCGCCTGATTGGCGGTTTGTTGAGCGGTATAGGCAGAAGCGATCGCGGCATTGTAATGAAATCGTTCCTGAACGTCTTTCGGCAGCTCGACGAAATACACTTTCGAGATTCCCGAATTCGTTCTTAGGACAATGCCGTCAGCCTCCAGCCGAGTCACGGTGACATTCTTGTATTCTTTCCCGCTAACCAATTTGAAATCGTCAGCGAAGGCGACGGTCGTGAGACACAAAATTAAAGAGGCAACAACCTTCATCTTGCAATTAGCCGAAGTCTTTAACGATTGCGTTACCCGATACAAGCGTTTTCTCGGCGCCCCTCAAGAAGACGGCTTGATTAAACGCCTGCCGTTTGGCAGAAATATGATGATTGTTGTCATTGCTGCCACGAACCTGTTATCGGAAAATCGGATCATGAATGCGCGTACAATAAATAAAATAGAACTCGTTTACCGAGTAGCTCAATTTGGTTTCCTGCTTGCACTGGGCGTGCTGGCGCTCAGTGGATTGTTCGCAACCGAAGCTCCGGTTAAAAATGACCACTCGAACCGGAATGAAGTCACGACCGACACAACGTCGCTAAGACCGCCGGACAAGGGCCAGATTCCGGTTGCCTTTCTAATTTCCGACGGCGCGGTCGTAATCGATTTTTGCGGGCCGTGGGAAGTTTTCCAGGACGTCATGATCCCCAGTAGCGAAGAAATGCCGTTCCGTCTGTACACAGTGGCCGAAACGAAGAAACCGATCCGCACCAGCGCCGGAATGCAGATCGTTCCTGATTACACGATTCAAAACGCTCCACCGCCGAAGGTGATTGTCATTCCCGCGCAAAGTGCACCGAGTCCGGCAGTGTTAGAATGGATCAGGAACTCTTCAAAGACGACCGACGTCACCATGTCGGTTTGCACCGGCGCATTTGTGTTGGCGAAAACCGGACTGCTAAACGGCAAGTCCGCGACCACCTATCACGGCGCATTTGGACGTTTCGCCATGCAATTTCCGGACGTTCAGCTCAAGCGCGGCGCCCGCTTCGTCGAAAACGGAAATCTTGCAACCGCTGGCGGTCTCTCTTCCGGAATCGATCTCGCGCTCCGCGTGGTCGAACGCTATTACGGTCGCGAGGTCGCCCGGAAGACGGCTTACAACTTGGAATATCAGGGAGAAGGCTGGATGAATCCGGATTCAAATCAGATCTACGCCACGTCACCTGTCTCCACTCTCGACCACCCACTTTGCACGGTGTGCGGAATGGATGTTGACCCAAAGATTGCGCCCAAATCCCTCTTTAAAGGCGCCACTTATTATTTCTGTTCGGAAGACGACAAGAAGACCTTTGATGCGGCTCCGGAAAAATTCATTAGCGCAGAAAAGAAGCTCTAACTGTGAAGAGTGACAGGTGACGAGTGATGAGTCGACATGGGGCGGATACGATCTTTTCCTCTCCTTGCCGATCGAGGAGAGGATGAAGGTGAGGAGTCGATGAATCAAAGTTCCCCTCGCGCAACACGACGGATCGTGTTCGTGGCCGGGCCCGGCGTCGAGATTCTCGACCTGGTCGGGCCGCTTCAAGTCTTCGCACGCGCATCGGAAATTTACACCAGAGAGAATCCTGGATCGCCTCCGATTTATTCGGTCGAAGTGGCGACCATTTCTTCCGGTCGATGGCTGGTTGCCAACTGCGGTCTGCGCATCACCGCGGACAGGACCTTTCGCGAAGTGCGCGGAAAGATCGATACGCTGCTGGTGGCCGGCGGCGACGCAATTGAGCAGAATGAAATCAATTCGGAAGCGGTGCGCTGGTTGAAAAGAATCTCCGGACGAATCCGGCGAGTCGGCTCGGTTTGCACCGGCGCAATGCTCCTGGCCCGCGCCGGCTTACTCGACGGCCGTCGCGCCACGACTCATTGGAACTGGTGCCAGACCTTGATCAAACGCGCTCCGCGCACACAGGTCGATGCCGACCCAATATTTGTCCGTGACGACAACGTTTATACATCTGCCGGGGTCACGGCTGGAATGGATCTGGCGCTGGCGTTGGTCGAAGAAGACCATGGTTCTCGGCTCGCTCTGCAGGTTGCGCGTAATCTGGTGCTGTATTTGCGGCGACCCGGCGGCCAATCGCAGTTCAGCGCCGCTTTATCGCTGCAACTGACCGATCGAAAACCGTTGCGTGAATTGGAAGCATGGGTGCTCGATAACTTGCAGAAACCGATCACGGTGCCGCTGCTGGCAGAACGCGTAGCGATGAGTCCACGCAATTTCGCGCGCGTCTTTACCAAAGAAATGAAGACTACGCCCGCAAAATTTGTCGAGCGTCTCCGCATCGAAGCAGCTCGCCGGCGGTTGGAAGAAAGTCACAACAGCATGGAAATGATCGCAGGGGAATGTGGCTTCGGGAACGTCAACTCCATGCGCAACGTCTTTCAGCGGACACTAAAAATCGCGCCCGGCCAGTACCGTCGCCACTTTCGTCACGTGAAACACCTGCCTAAAACAAAAATCAAAACGTAACGCGGTCATCTGAATCCA
>DATASP010000110.1:0-5461 GCA_036269155.1 Candidatus Udaeobacter sp. | reverse complement strand
CCAGGCGAAAATGACGATCTCGTGCCGCAAATACTGGACGTCGAAGGCTTCATCGCGCGGGTCGAACCGTTCTTTAAGGAGAATGGATTCTACGAAAAGGAGATCGCTCGACGCACAGAACAGTTTGGCCACATCGCGCATGTCTGGAGCACGTACGAATCCCGTCACAACGCCGGCGATCCCGAACCGTTCATGCGCGGGATTAACAGCATTCAGCTGTTCCATGACGGCAGTCGTTGGTGGATCGTGACGATCTATTGGCAGCAGGAGAGCCTGGTCGATCCGATTCCTGCAAAATATCTCAAGGCAGGTTGAATCGCGGCGCTGAAAAAGTCGCACCGGAACTTTTCATCTTTCCGACTCCAATGTTTCGGGCACGTGCGCCGCGGGCGACGGTTGTGGTTTTTGTTTGCGCGCTTTTCCCGTGCGCTTTCGAGCTGGGGTAGAAGCTGGAGGAGGCGAAGCGAATTTAGTTCGCGTGTTGTTTGGCTGCGGCAGAGAAGGGGATTGGTGAGCATCGCGGTAACACTTTGTGCTCAGCCCAAGCGCGAACGCTGCGACAACGAAAACGGTGACTCGTTTTTCCGTAGGAGTGAGGCGAAATCTCTGCCTCACTTCATCGAAGCTGAAGCGCCGGACCTTTTTCAACTCGCGAAAGTTTTCAAGTTCAATTCTGAGATTGACCTGGTGTGCCGCGGCTGGACCAGAACCGAGCGTCCATAACGCAGCGATGAAGGACCAGAGGCAATCAATGGACAGAGACTCTTGCTATGACCTGTCCCGAACGTTTTCGGGACCGCAGCGCGCTGTCGTTACTTGTGCGCGGTAAACGCATTAATTGTCTTTGCAAACTTATCGAGGCTAATCGCGGCAGCTCCGGGCGCATAACGCAAGGCGATGTACGTTTCGGTGATCTGACGAACATACTCGGACGCATTAGGGAATGATTGGGCCGCCCGTTTTGCGAAATCCGATGGGCCCTCCCATGGATCGCGTTGCACCCCGATGCGGGCAAGCTTCCGACAAAAGCGTTCATACAACGCCTGAACCCGATCGGCGCGAGGGCGCGTCCGCAATTGCATCCAGCCAGCGTAAATGATTAGCAGCGCAGCTATGACAATCAGCACCTGCATGACGAGCGGCAAGGGTCCGCCATTGGTTAGCCCGAGCGAAGTCAGCAACACGTCCTGGACGTCGGCGTCGAAACCCATTACGCGAGTGTCCCACTGATAGTTGAGGGCTTCCCAGACGAACCGAATCTGGTTGACGAGCGCCAACCGCGCCAATCGCGTGAGGAACGCGCTCCGGCCGGTGGCCATTTCACCGGATGCGACGCGGCTGGCCAAGAAGGAACTGAGATCGAGACTTGCCCGGCCGGGTGCAACCACGCTGGTTGGATCGATTCGCGTCCATCCATTCTCTGGAATCCAGACTTCGCACCAGGCATGGGTGTCGGCCTCGCGCACGAGATAGAACCCGCCCAAGTCGTTGTATTCGCCGCCCAGATAGCCGACCACAACCCGCGCCGGAATTCCAGCCAGTCGCATCAGAGTAGCGAAACTGGCAGCGTAATGCTCGCAAAAGCCCGTTCGACGACGAAAGAGAAATTCCTCCAGATCGTTTTTGTTGTATTCGCCGGGTGACAATGAATAGCGGAATCCTTGCGTCCGAAAAAACTGCAGGGCGCTGGCCACGGTCGCCCGCGGCTCGGGATCGTGTGCGGCCAGGGATGCTGCCAACTCACGCACCGCCGGGCTAATGGATGCGGGCAGTTGAAGCGCTTCCCGGCGTTCGTGGGGACGGAGTTCTTCTCCTATCGGGTCGGTTGACGAGAGCACTTCATAACGTCGCGGTTTTCGAATCGGCTGAACGCTGTACAGATAGTTTCCGCGCGCGAGCATCGCGCCAGAAGGGGTTCCAAAGGGCCGATCCAGCGCAAACATCCAGCGGGCCCCATGCGGTGCGATGGTAATTCGCTGGCGAATTGCCGTATCGCTCGCGGGATATTGCCGAAACGAATCGGAGATGGACGCTGGCGCATAAGGAGCTCGCCATTCCAGGCCTTCGCAATGCCACATGACCAACCCACGCCAATACTTTGGACCGGCAGGCCCCATCCTGTTGTCGGGAAACTCCGCGCGAAAAGCAATATCGGAAGAATTCGCAAGCGTTGCGATACCGCCCGGAAAAAGCCGATCGGAAAAACCGGTCCTCGCCGCGTGAAGGTCGCCGATTCGGAACTGGAAACCTGTATTGATTCGCGGAAACAAGAGGAACAATAAAACAACGACTGGCGCAGCCTGAGCCAGCAGTTTCAAGGTCATCGCCAGCGGCAGCCAGAAAGCATCGGGTGATCCCGCAGTCGCGGGACGATGAAACTGAACCAGCGCCGCAATCAGCAATGCAAATGCGACAAAGAGACAGAACGCGATGGCAAGGTCCTGCGAAAGAAGAAAGCCGCAAAGACAAAGCACCCACGCCATCATCACCATCACTTGAAACTCACGCGCCGTGTGCGCTTCGAGAATCTTCAGCGAGACCAGAACGGCCAGAAGCGATACGGCAGGCTCAATGCCTTTGAGAGAGTCGTAGCTGAGAAAGATTGCACCGAGTGTCAGAGCCGTGAGAATCAGTTTCAAACTAGTCGAGCGAAGCCGGTAACCTCTTGGCTCCATCCAGAATTTCAGCACGAGCGCGAACAGAAAAAGAAACGGCACCCAGCTTGCGAGCGCGCCAAGCGCGGGAAGTGTGAACAGCAGCGCGGCGGCGAGCCAAAGCAGCGGCCGGCGTGGGATAGTGGTATCTCTCCACTGCTGTGTGCGTGTGCGGTTCCTGCTGTCGCTCATGCTCCTTCCTCCTCGCCTGGGAACAAACTCAAGGCGCGCAGGCATCGATGAAAATGTGCCTCTCCAACAGCCGGCGCGATCTCTGTGTTTGGCAAACGCAAACTGTACGGGCGTCGCACGCGTTCGGCTTCGATCACCCACAGCGCAAGTTGCGACAGTCTTTCTTCAGCGCCGTGAAAACGCAGCGCAGAAAAATCGAGGTGCACCGAGCCTTCCGCTTCAGCCGCAAATTGTTTTGTCATGAGTGGCTGTCCGCGCGCCACTGCTTTCCAATCGATGTGACGTTGAGATTCGCCCGGCACATACGCACGAACACCTGCAAAGTCATCGCCTTCTCCAAGCTCCGTTTGGGGCCGGCTGTGCGGTGAACGCGCACGATGCATCGGGAGCCGGGGATCGCCCGACGGCTTTGGATATACCAGGTAAGTTTGTGAGGATGCAAATTTCTTCAAGACGCGAACAAAACCGAGAGGATAGACACTGGTTAGGCGAAACGTGCTAATCCGGTGTTCGCCCCGCTGCTTCGCTGGGAATCGGAGCGTTACCCGAGCGGCTTTGCCGGCTGGAATGTAATCGATGTGTTTACGCTTGCCGCCTCGACCCGGCACCACCAATTGGATTCCGCGACGCGTGGCACGCGAACAATTCATGATCTCGATCGGCAGAGAAACCTCCTGACCTGCAAACGCCGGCTTCGCAGATTCCGGCGCTATGGTCACATCTGCCAGATTGAGCAGCGTGTGCGGGATTGAAACCAGAAACACCGCCGTTAACCCAAACAGCAGTAGATAAACGGCCGGGCTATTTTGGCTCGAGGCGGCGTACCACATCGCGCCCAGCACAAACAGCAGCCCCGCGAAACTCCCGGTCGGGTAAAGCAGCGGAAATTTTCCTGCTTTCACGGGACAGGCACGCTGTGCAGCAGATTATCAGCCAGTGTGCGTCCGCTTTGTCCGGGTTGCTCGATATCGTGCCCGAGCCGGTGCCCCATTACTGTAATGCCGATCGCTTGAATATCCTCGGGCAAAACCATGTCCCGGCCGTTCATTAGCGCCCATGCCTGGGAGGCGTGCAACAGGGCCAAACCGGCACGTGGCGACAAACCAGGATTGTGCCGCTGTCGTGAGGCATCGAGCAAATCCTGCAAATAGTCGAGCAGCGCCGCCGAAGCATGCACCTTTCGCACGTTATCCTGGATCTCTATCAGGGTTCGTGGGCTAATGACGGGCTTCAATTCCTTCAACATCTCGCGCCGATCCATCCCTAAAAGCATGGCGCGCTCGCTAGCCCGTTCCGGCACGCCCAGCTCGATCCGCATTAGAAAACGGTCCAATTGCGATTCAGGCAATGGAAAGGTGCCCACGGCGGTTTGGGGATTCTGCGTCGCGACTACAAAAAACGGTTCGGGCAGCTCGTAGGTCACGCCGTCGATGGAGATATGCTGTTCTTCCATCGCTTCCAAAAGCGCGCTTTGTGTTTTTGGCGTCGCTCGGTTTACCTCGTCGATCAGCACCACTTGCGAAAAAAGTGGACCACGATGAAAAACGAACTGCTGCTCATCGCGGTCAAAGATGGAGTTGCCGAGAATGTCGGCAGGCAACAGATCGCTGGTAAATTGGATCCGTTGAAAGGCGAGGGCGAGGGAGCGTGCCAGTGCTTGGGAGAGCGTGGTCTTGCCTACGCCCGGTATGTCTTCGATTAACAGGTGACCGCGCGCGAGCAGACACGCGACGGCGAGCTTCACCGCCTGGTTCTTTCCTACAATTACCTCGCAAATCTGCTTTACAAACGCGTCAACATCGCCCGTCACGCTCGAATCATCTGCAGGAATAATGCGCTGCGCAAACATCGGTTCCAGTTGGGGGGGTCAGGGGTCAGCTGTTGAATTTAAGATGGCCTGGCGAAGAAGAGAATATGATCAATAAATGATAATCAGTGAAGCATAATGTTACGTTGCAGCGCGGAACAGCGATTAGTGAATCACCGATCACTTAACTCTCTAGTCGGCTTCGGGGAGCCGCGTTTGATGCGAGTTAATCCGAATGATTTTTCGCGGGAACTTGCTGCTTTTGCTGCGGTCGAATCGGAATGGATCGATAACGGCCCTTGACGTTGAAGTCGTAAAACTGTGCCTTCGACTCGGCCGACATAAGGCCGCGATAAATTGCAGGCGGCACGTCGAGATAACGATAAACAGCGCCATTTACGAATTCGATGTCGAGAATGTGCCGGCGTTTGCTATAGCCAATCTTTGCGATTGCCGTCGATTGAACCGACTGCCGCGGAATGCGAGAAACAACATGATTCGGTGCCGGTGACGGTTCCGCGCAATACGCCGACGGGACAGCGTCGAGCATTGCAACGAAGACTGCGAGCGAAACGCGTAGCATGGCGGCAATCTAACCACGAATGAACACGAATGGACACGAATTCAAAAGCAATCTGCTTCTACTCGCAAGCTCAGCGCCTGGTACTACAGAACGCAAGCCAATCCGTAGAGCCAAGGCGTGGTTAGCCGCTTGTTTGTGAAACAACAACTTCTCATGATTAGTGTCTATTCGCGTTCATTCGTGGTTAACTCATTGCCCGAGCGGCGTGGTGACTTCTGTGCCCGA
>DATASP010000109.1:0-7000 GCA_036269155.1 Candidatus Udaeobacter sp. | reverse complement strand
ACATCTCCAGTTGCAGCCGTATAAGTAGCTTTGTCTGCCCGTCCAATCGCGCGCGTAGGCGCTCCGCCGTTTGGGTCGGGCCGTTCGCGCACGAGTCCAACGTTCCCTTCTGCGATGGCTTTCTCAAGACTCTGGTTTTGTCCCTTTGTAATGAACACTGTCAATTTGTCAGATTGAAGATTGAAACGCGGATCGATTACCTTCACTCGGCCGCTAAAGATGCCCATGTTCTTGGTTGAATCAAAAAAAGCCTCGTCCGCGTAGATCTGCGTTGTCACTGGTTCATTCGACTGTAATCCAGCGGCGCTCGAGCCAAATAAGTTCGTTGTGGGCGACTTGTCCTCTTTCTTCTTGACTGGTTTCTCCGCCTTCTTCACTGGAGCAGGCGAGCCCGCTGGTGCGGCGGCAATCTGCCCGTGTAAGCATGCTTCGACCGTGCAAGCAATAAACACCAGCACCGCTAATTTTTTCATTCGGACGCGTTAGGTTTCGCCGTGAGATGAGATTTGTCAGTGATCACCATCTTCACATTTCCGATCAACCGCGCAGTTCTTGAGTTCGTATCGAACTGCACTGAATCACCCACAATGTTGAAATCTGCGCGTTGAATTGTTGTACGCTCCTGCGAGCTTAGAACCCGGGTTTTCAAGTCAAGCACCGACGTGTTCATGTCGATTCGCAGATCGGACTGATTCTCCGGCGTGTAGGTCAGAATTTTAAGGTTCTGAAACCCTATGTGCTCCTCATCCATCCGATGCGCCGTGCCTGCTTCGATTCTTCCCCGTAGATGACCGTTGGCATCGAAATCCGGTAACACAAGGCCTTTGGCTTCGTGGCCGATTGGCAGTGGAATATTCGTTAAACTTTGTTCGCCCGGCGATGCACTCGGCGACGCTTTCGCCCCAGTTCTCTTTTTGTGGCCTTTTGACTGGCCGAGCATGGGAGGCGCCGATATGAAGACGAAAAGCGAGATCAACAAGAACCAAACCGATAATACCCGAGGCAGCGAGGGGCGTTTCACCCGTTTTCTATCGCCGTGGCGACTTACGGTGGGCCAGGCCCGAACCGCGCGCTTCCGAGAAGTGATGCCCTTATTGGTCGGGCGATTGGGGTCAATCGCCCCTACCTGAAACGGCAGCATGGATAGCCTTTAACATGCGCAGGTGCTTCGGCAAATCCTTTAGCTGAATCTGATTCGGCCCATCCGACAACGCGCGTGCCGGATTTTCATGCACCTCCATAAATATACCGTCGCACCCTGCAGCCATCGCAGCCCTGGCCAGTATCGGCGCCAACGCGCCGTCACCTGACGTCGAGTCCCCTGCTCCGCCTGGCCGCTGCACAGAATGTGTCGCATCAAAAATGACGCGATATCCTGCTTCGCGCATCCAATACAGCGAACGCATGTCGGCGACGAGATTATTGTAGCCAAACGTAGTGCCACGCTCGGTGAAACAGAATTGTGAGTTGCCAAAGGCGATCAGTTTCTCGGCAATGTTTCGCACGTCCCATGGGGCAAGGAACTGACCCTTCTTAACATTGATCGTCCGGCCGGTTTCCGCAGCTGCGCGAAGCAGATCGGTTTGCCGGCAGAGAAACGCTGGGATTTGTAATAGATCGATCCTTTCACCGGCGATCTCCGCTTCATTGGGCGAATGGACGTCTGTCGTCACTGGGATTTTTAAGTCGCTGCCTATAGCGAAAAGAATCTCGCAGCCTTCGCGTACTCCAATTCCGCGAAACGAACGCACCGAACTTCTATTCGCCTTGTCGTACGACGCCTTAAAAATGAAATCAACATCTTCGGCGGAGCAGATTTCAGCGATCTTCTTCGCCATGCGCCAGACAAACTTCTCCGACTCAATCACGCATGGGCCAAGAATGAAGGCTGGATTTCTCCCGCCGATCGTGACTTTGCCAACGCGAAATGGCTTCCGTTTCATTGATCGCATCCACTCTCGCGAGGCGGGCGATTGAGGTCAATCGCCCCTACCCTTCATCCCGCGTGCCTCAGGTAGCAGCGGTTCACCTGAACCGCCCGTCGATCCGCCTCGCTGAATTAGATCGACAATGGCAAATGGCACATACAGGACCAGAAAAAAGAGCAGCGCGACTCCGTGCAATTGCAGAAGGTAAAGCAGGCGAGACTCGGAGAGGAAACTTAAAATGGAAAACGCCTCCGGTTTGTGCAGCAGAAATCCATAGTTAACGCCAGTGAGCTCATCGACGATAAGCGTCACCACAAAATAAAATTCCGACCACAGCCACACGCGCACGATCGACATGGGATAGGGCCGGTATCGCCGGGTCAGCATCAGGAAAACGACTCCGACGATGATACCGCAGTGCGAGGTAAAAAAACTGATGAAGCGCCAGTCTGGAAAGCCAAAGCGCAGGTTTGGCGTGAGGACGGCTTGCAACGTACCGCCAATGCCCCAGAAGTATGCCACTTCGAACCAGCGCTGATTTCCGGTCCACATCGCCACGATCACGACGACCATGCCCCAGTCGCACATTTGCATCGGCAACATTTGCCGCCAATCGACAATGCCACGGCTACGGATGAAGATTAAATAGACGACGTAGTTCAAGATCAGCACGGCGGAGAGGACGCCAATAATGATCTTCTCGAGTCGCTGCGTTTTTGTGCACCGCACAATCGCCGCAAGCGCGAACGGCAGGACGATTGTAAGAAAAATGACCGTGAGATGCGGCAATCCGAACGGCTGAAATTCAGGCGCGTCGTTCATGCAAAGAAAGACAAATTCCAAAATCCAAGCTCCAACATCCAGAGAAATCCAAAGCTCCAATCATCAACAAGTTGCCGCAATCTGGAGCTTGGTGATTGGAATTTTCTCTGGAACTTGGAGCTTCCGCTTAACGGATCACCCAGAGATTGCATGGAATAACATCAGTAATCCAGGCGATGTTGCTGGGTAGTGGCTGACTGGTTTCGTCCTTTTTCTGCAGCGGCACTACCAGCAAATCCGCTTTTACCGATTGAACAAAGTCCGACGCAACTAACCCCGTATTGCCGCGGACACACCGGACCTCAACCGGGACTTCAGTTGCGCCTGCGGATAGAACGAATTCTTCCAGCGCCCCTTCCTCCTCGTCGTGTGCGCTGGAATCTTTACCCTTGCTGGCACCCGAGCTAATCGATGCGCGGGCCTGATCAAACGTCGTAATGATACTAATCACATAAAGCCGCTCGCACGATTCGGCCGCAGCAAGGAACAGTGTTTTTTTCAAAGCTTCCAATCCGTGACTGGAATAATCGGCAACGAAAACGATCCGGCGCAGCGGCGTGGGTTTCGACGCTGGTTTGGTAAAAAGCATAACCGAGCACTGCGCTTCTCGCACGAGGTGACGCGCGACATTGCCGAGAAACGGATGCAACACCACCTCCTTTTCCAGCGCGCCAGCAACGATTACATCGATCTTCTCACGAGCGAGAGTACGCAAAATGGCTTCGGCTGGATCTCCCTCTTCATAATGAATCGTCGAATCCGCTGGAAGCTGGAGCTCCTGTAGCACGTCACGAAACTTCATTGCCGCTTCTTCACTTCGCTTGCCCGCATAGATCAGATGAAGCTCAGCCGGAAAGCGTTCTCGGATTCGCTTGGCTTCGGCGAGGACCTGCTTAAACCGCGGCGAAAACGTGCTCGCTACGGCGATTGTTTTGAAAGGCGAAGAATCAGGCATGAGACCTGTCGGACTTTCGCGCTCCACGGAAATTCGGCAAGGTAGAGAAGGCGCGCTCGGCGAGCGCCCTACCATTCGCCTTTCCATTTATGATTTCCTCTGCGAATTTTCGCAGATGCGACGCGCAATCTACCCGGGCAGCTTTGATCCGGTGACTAACGGTCACCTGGATGTGATCGAGCGTGCGCGAAAACTTTTCGATGAAGTCGTCGTGGCCGTGGCGCACAATGACGAAAAACAACCGCTTTTCTCACTCGAGGAACGCCTCGAACTGCTTCGAGAAACCGCAGGCAAGATCGATCACGTGCGGATCGCTGAGTTCAATGGATTACTTGTCGAGTTCGCCAGGGCACAAAAAGCCGGAGCCGTGATCCGCGGTCTGCGCGCGGTCTCCGATTTTGAGTTCGAATTTCAAATGGCGCTCATGAATCGAAAACTAGATGCCGCGGTAGAAACGATCTTCTTAATGCCGAAGGAGGAATACACCTATCTCAGCTCTCGTATTGTAAAAGAAATCGCGCGTCTTGGCGGCGATGTCTCCAGTTTTGTTCCGGTTTGCGTCGCTAAAGCGCTGGGCAGGAAGTTTGATTGATGAAGTTCGGAGGGTCAACTCATGAAGGTTCACCTGAAACAAATTCCAACCCAGGGTCTGCATTTGGAAGGCGAAGAGGAATGCCCGATCCAGGAACTGGAATCAGAGGGAATTCGTTGCGCTGGCCGCCTTCATTACGATGTTGATGTTGGCGTTGCTGGGGGCGGATTGTGGGCAAACGGCTCGCTATCACAGCCAGTAGAGCTGCGCTGCGTATCGTGTCTGGAAAAGTTTGTACACGAAATCCAAGTCCCTGCGTTTGCCGTGCACACCGAGCTCCCCGGACCAGAGACTGTCGATCTTACACCATTTATGCGCGAGGATATTTTGCTAAACCTCCCGGCGCATCCCCATTGCGACAGGGACGGCGATCGGGTTTGCAAAGGGAAACAGGTTGAGACTGCGGAGCAGGAGACAAAGCGCCGCTCGGATTGGAGCGTATTGGATAAACTCAAGCTTAATCGGTGATTCGCTGAAGCGTTGAACCGTTGAAGCGGGAGACTAGAACGCTTCAACCATTTAACGCTTCAACGTTGTTTTCCCGTTCAAGTATGCTTTCATAACCGCCTGCCATGGGAGTCCCAAAACGCAAAACATCCAAAATGCGATTACGCACGCGCAAAGCTGCGAACCGTTGGCATGCGGCGCAGCTGAACAAGTGCCCCCAGTGCGGAAGCAGCGTCCCATCACACATCGCCTGCCCTTCGTGCGGTTATTACCGCGGGCGACAGGTTTTGACACTCGAGGGGAAGTAGCGTGAAAGCGTTTGTTCGCTTACCGCTTTAACGCTTCAACCTTTCAACTCTTCAACGGCTTCTCATTTTCATTTTGCATTCGGAGGCTAAAGTTCGCAAAGTTTCGCACTAATGAAGATCGCCCTCGATGCGATGGGCGGTGACTTTGGTCCGCCTAACCTCGTTGCCGGCGCCGTTATGGCGCTGCGCGATTACCGCCAGATCAACAAGCTCTATCTGGTGGGAGACTCGGCCAAGGTCGAAAACGAGTTGCGCAAACACAAGTGCAACGATTCACGCATCGAGATTGTGCATTCCACTCAGGTGGTTGACATGAGCGATCGCGCCTGGACCGCCGTTCGGCGAAAGAAAGATTCTTCAATCAGTCGTGCTGTCGATCTGGTGAAGCACGGTGATGCGGACGCGGTGGTGAGCGCCGGCCACACGGGCGCAGCCGTTGCCGCGAGCGCGATTAAGCTTCGCACATTGCCAGGAATCGATCGACCGGGTATTGCAGCCGTGCTTCCGACCGAGACGAACGTTTTCGTTTTGATCGACGCAGGCGCAAATATCGATGCGCGCCCAGAACACCTTCTTCAATATGCGTTCATGGGCACGGTTTATTCACGGCATGTTCTGCATTACAAGAATCCGACCGTTGGCTTGGTCTCGCTCGGCGACGAGGATGTTAAGGGCACCGAACTGACCAAGGAAGTATTCAAGATGCTGAAACCAAGTTCGCTTAACTTCGTTGGCAACATAGAAGGCCGTCATCTCTTTGAAGATCCGGTCGAAGTTGTCGTATGCGACGGATTCGTTGGCAACGTTATCTTGAAAACGTGCGAATCGATTGCCGTGGCAATGTTTAAATGGCTCAAACACGAGCTCATGCGCACAAGGATGCGAAAAGTCGGCGCATTCCTTTCGAGGAATGCCATTGGAACCATTAAGGACAAGACGAATTATGAAGAATACGGCGGCAGTCCCCTTCTCGGCGTAAATGGCATCTGCATCATCGCGCACGGAGCAAGCACGCCGTTGGCGGTCAAAAATGCGCTGCGAGTCGCGGCCGAGTCCATTGAACAGCAGGTGAACCCGCATATCGTCGAGGAGATTCGCCGGTATCATGAAACGACAGCCCCGCTCGAACCCGCGCTCTCATAAGACGTTGCGGACAGTTTCAATCGTCGGCACGGGGAGTTACGTGCCTGAGAAGGTTCTGACTAACGAGGATCTCTCGCGAATGGTAGACACCAGCGACGAGTGGATCACCACTCGCACCGGCATCAAGGAGCGTCGCATGGCCGCGAAGGACGAAAATACGAGCGACATGGCGACGAAAGCAGCGCTGAACGCCATTGAGGAGGCGAAGATTTCACCCAAGGAAATCGATCTCATTCTTGTGGCGACTGCCACGCCCGACATGCTTTTCCCGGCCACAGCCTGTTTCGTTCAGAAAAAAATCGGAGCGACGAACGCCGCCTGCCTCGACATTTCCGCAGCGTGCGCCGGTTTTATTTTCGGGTTGGAAATCGCGCAGCAGTTTATCACGTCGCACACATACGACACCGTTCTCGTGATCGGCGCGGACAAGTTGACCTCAATCACTAACTGGTCCGATCGCAATACGTGTGTGCTTTTTGGCGATGGCGCTGGCGCGGCTGTTTTGCGCCATCGGGGCAGTCCTCATGGCATAATCAGCACCCACATCGGAAGCGACGGACAGTATACCAACATCTTGTTCATGCCGGGCGGCGGATCGCGTTGCCCGATCACGCGTGAAAACGCAGACAAGAACCTGGTCACCATCCACATGACCGGCAAGGAGGTGTACAAACAGGCTGTCATCGCGATGTTGAACGCGGCCAAAAAAGCACTCGACCTGGCGGGGCTTTCCATCGAAGACATCGCCTGCGTCATTCCGCATCAGGCAAACTTACGAATCATGGAAGCGATCGCCGATCGGCTC
>DATASP010000108.1:0-6037 GCA_036269155.1 Candidatus Udaeobacter sp. | reverse complement strand
AGCGATCATCGTTACAGGTGGCGGCATCATCACGAGCGAAGAGAATATCGATCGTTTGAAACGGCTCGGCGTGATGGTCTGGCTCGATGGTGATGAAAAAACGCTTTTTGAACGCGCGTCGAGATCGGGTAATCGACCGTTGCTGCAAAGTGAGAATCGAAGGAAAGCGTTTGCGCAAATTCTACGGGCGCGGCGGCCACTCTACGCGAACATTGCACATCTACGCCTCGATACGTCCGTATTTACAGACGAAGAAATTGCGGTGGCAATTTTGAGTAAGCTTGTAATCCTCACTTCGGAACCGGGATCGGCGATCCCGGCTAAAGCGTCATGACTCAGATTTCGAGAGGGGAATTGAAGGCGCGTCTCATATCGTATGCGCAACAAATTGGTTTCGATTCGTGTCGCATAGCGGCTTGCGCTGCGCCTACGTACGGAACTGAATTTCGCGCATGGTTGCGCGAGGGCGCGCACGGCGAAATGAATTACATGGAGCGCGGCGAAGAGAAGCGTTGCGATCCGCAGAAAGTTTTGCCCGGCGCGCGATCGATCGTTGTATTGGCGCTGAATTATTTTCAGTGTGAACAAGTTCGGGCGTCTGAGGACGCTAAGGGAAAGATCGCGCGATATGCGTGGGGTGACGATTACCACCAAGTTATTGAAAGCAAGCTCGACAAGATCGACACGTTTCTTCGCGACTTGGGCGGACAGCAAAAATGTTACGTGGACACTGGGCCGATCTTGGAACGCGATCACGCAGCGCAAGCTGGTATCGGCTGGCATGGCAAAAACACGATGTTAATCGATGAACGCCTTGGGACATGGTTCTTTCTCGCGGAGATTTTGACGACGCTCGAATTGCCACCGGATCAACCCGTCGCCGATCGCTGTGGAACGTGTGAACGTTGCATCAAAGCGTGCCCGACTGGTGCGATTACAGCCCCGCATCGACTCGATGCGCGACGTTGTATTTCTTACCTGACAATTGAACTGAAGGGTTCCATCCCGCTGGAGCTTCGGCCGCTCGTCGGAGATCGCATCTTCGGGTGCGATGACTGTCTGGACGCGTGCCCGTGGAACCGGTTCGCCCAAGTTTCCCACGAAACAGCGTTCGCAGCGGGCCATTCGACAACCGGCATGTCGTTACGGGAATATCTGGAACTCACCGACGCAGAGTTCCGCGCGGTTTTCAAAAATTCACCAATCAAACGGATCAAGCGTCGCGGGTTTCTGCGCAATGTGTGTGTTGCCTTGGGTAATGCAGGCGACGTATCCGACATTCCGGCGCTCGAACGCGCTTTAGCCAATGAAGAGCCACTAATCGCAGAGCACGCGGAATGGGCGATTCGCCAAATTCGATCTCGCGAGGGAACCAGTCTGCGCCATTCTGAGCAAAGATCGGCATCCTGCACGGAGGCCGTGATTAATTGAATCCAAAGCCGCGCCTGTCCCCATCTCAAGGTTGTCATGAACGGGATTTCGTTTGCAAGAGTCAAACAACCAACTAACGCTGACGCTTTCATCTCAACAACCCGTCCTCCAATGCACCAAACTGTCAGCACCCCTGCGCCCGCGCCTTTGACGGCAAAGCAGCGTCGTGCTCGGCGCAAAAAGCAAATTATCTTCGGCTCGATTGGCCTGATCATTCTCTGGATCGCTGTGTCGATCATCTGGAGCAAGCGCGAGAAGCCGATTCCGGTCACAACCGAAAAAGCGGTGCGCAAAACAATTATGCAGACGGTTTCGGCCACGGGCAAAGTGCAGCCGGAAACGGAAGTAAAAATCTCACCGGAAGTGGCTGGCGAAATCATCGATTTGCCGGTCGAAGATGGCAAGGCGGTCAACAAGGGTGATCTGCTCGTTCGGATAAAGCCGGATTCCTACAAGGCGTTGCTCGAGCAACAGGAGGCGGCGATCAGCTCAGCCAAGGCAACGAATCTTCAGCAGAAGGCGACGATGTTTAAGGCGGAACATGACTTCAAAAGGGCGGAGGACCTCTTCAACAAGAAGCTGATTTCAGAGCAGGAATTCAATGCTGCGCAGGCTGCTTACGACGTGGCCAAGAATACCTACGAGAGCTCGCTCCATGAAATCGAGCGCGCGCAAGCGGGTTCGAGTCAGGCGCGCGATCAACTTTCGAAGACGACCGTTTATTCGCCGATCGATGGGACAGTGACAATTTTGAACAGCAAGTTGGGCGAACGCATCGTAGCGACGGGGCAATTCGCCGGCACGGAAGTAATGCGCGTGGCTGATCTCGGTCACATGGAGGCACGCGTCGATGTGAATGAGAACGATGTTGTGAACGTGAAGGTCGGGGACAAGGCCAACGTCAAGATCGATGCATACGGTGATCGCAAATTTCGCGGTACGGTCTACCAGATCGCCAACACCGGAACGACCACAGGCTCGGGCACGCAAGAAGAAGTCACGAATTTCCAAGTTAAGGTTCGAATTGACGATCATGATGTGACGTTGAAACCGGGCCTGAGCTGTACCGCGGACATCGAAACGAACATGGTCAAAGATGTCGTGGCGGTGCCAATGCAAAGCGTCACCATTCGCACTGGCGATACCAATTTGAGCCCGGAAGAGATCGAAAAGAAAAAGCAGAAAATCGATACGCGCGACAAAGGAGACAACAGCGCGGACTACGTGAATGAGCGCCAGCAAAAGGCGACGCAGAAAGAAGAACACGAAAAACTGGCAAAGGTTGTGTTTCTAAAAAAGGGCAGCAAGGCGCAGATGGTGAAGGTGACGACCGGGATCGCGGATGACACATACATGGAGATCAAGAGTGGCGTCCAACCGGACGACGAAGTCGTTTCTGGCAGTTACAGCGCGATTAGCCGCAAACTAAAGGACGGCGCCAAACTCACGATCGACAAGGAAGCCGTAAAATAATCGGACGAGCGCGCCGCGCACAAGTGTTTGATGAACACGACGAACTCTGATGTCACTCGGCCGTTAGGTCCCGTCGTTATCGATATCGAGAATATCACGAAAGATTACGTGATGGGCGAAGAGACGGTGCGCGCATTACGCGGCGTTTCTCTGCAAATTCATAGCAACGAGTACGTCGCGATCATGGGGCCGAGCGGTAGCGGCAAATCGACGCTCATGAACATGTTTGGTTGCCTGGATACCCCCACTTCCGGACGTTACGAGTTCAACGGAAAGAATGTAGCAGCGATGGACGATGACGAACTGGCCGCGATTCGAAATCGGGAAATTGGCTTCGTCTTTCAAACATTTAACTTGCTCCCGCGCTCGACCAGCCTGCGCAATGTCGAGCTCCCCCTTATTTACGCTGGTATGCATCCGGAAGCGCGAGAAGAACGCGCGACCCAGGCACTTGTCGATGTTGGCCTGGGCGACCGGATTCATCATAAGCCGAACGAACTGTCCGGTGGTCAGCGCCAGCGCGTAGCGATCGCGCGCGCTCTGGTGAATAATCCTTCGATTATTCTAGCCGACGAACCTACAGGCAATCTGGATTCAAAAACCGGTGAAGAGATAATGGCGTTGCTCGAGGACCTATATCACCGCGGCAACACCATCATTCTCGTCACACACGAGCGCGATATTGCCGTACACGCGCGTCGGACCGTTCATTTGCGTGACGGTATCATTGAAAGCGACGAACGCGGATTTGTTCCGCAGTTTGAGTCAGTGGCAGTGAGTTAATCTCGCGAATGAAACGCTTCCTCTACGAATTGGGCGAGAGTTGGAAAATCGCGGTCGCGCAAATGCGCTCTAACATGACGCGTTCCACTCTCACCGCACTCGGCGTCATCATTGGCATTGTAGCCGTCACTTTGATGGGCACCGCCATTGGCGGAATTCAAGTCGGGTTCGATAAGAGCATGGCCATTTTCGGCGACGACGTTCTCTACGTCGGGCAATGGCCATGGAAAAATGTGGACGATTGGTGGAATTATCGCGACCGCAAGAAGATCAAGACCGAGTACGCGGATGGAGTCAATCGCATGATTGCGATGACGCCGAACTCCAACCTGGCCATCGCTATTCCGACCTCCAGTGTTTACCGAAGCGTCAAATACATGGACAGCGAGGTGGGCAATGTTTTGATCCGCGGCACCGTGTCGGATTACATCATCACATCGACATTTGATTTCAAAGAAGGCCGTTTTTTCAACGAACTGGAATCACGCGGAGGCGCGAATGTCTGCGTGATCGGCTACGATGTGGCCGATGCGCTTTTTCCATCGACCAGCCCAATTGCCAAATCGGTCCTGATTAACGGTCAGCCCTTCAAAGTGGTCGGCGTGATTTCCCGGCAAGGCTCCTTTCTCGGACTTTTTAGTCTGGATTCGATTGTGGTGATGCCCCTGCCCGCGTTTCAGAAATATTTCACCGCAAAAAGCGAAGCGGAAATTCTCGTAAAAGTGAAGGACAAGACGAAGCTGGCCGACGCCAAAGACGAACTCGCAGGAGTGATGCGACGCGTGCGCGGATTACCTCCGGAAAAAAAAGACGACTTCAGCATTAACGAGCAGCAGGCATTGAAGAGCACGCTTGATCCGATCAAGAACTCAATTGCTATCGCTGGGCTTTTCATCACCGGTCTTTCGCTTTTCGTCGGGGCGATCGGCATCATGAACATCACATTCGTGAGCGTAAAGGAGCGCACAAAGGAAATCGGCACGCGAAAGGCGCTCGGGGCGCGTAGACGGACGATCCTCCTTCAATTCTTGATTGAGTCCACGGCGCTTTGCCTGCTCGGCGGAATTATTGGGCTGACCTTCGCTTTTTTGATGTGCTTCCTAGTTGGTGTCGCCTTTCCATCTTTTCCGATCCATTTTTCGTCCGAGCTGGTGCTCGTGAGCATGCTTGTATCGGTGTTGACGGGACTGATCTCGGGTTTTGCACCCGCATGGTCGGCTTCACGCCTAGATCCAGTGACCGCGCTTAGATATGAGTAGGAGCACTGGTGGGATGGAGAGATGGAGTGTTGGAGTAATGATTCGATTCTGACAGCAACACTCCATTACTCACCTACTCCACTACTCCGAATCTGAACCATGTTGTTTCGCGAAATCATAGCGATGGCGTTGAGCTCGCTGGGCGCAAATAAATTGCGCGCTGCCCTGACGATGACTGGCATTACCATCGGTGTGTTCTCCATCATTTCGGTGATGACAGCGATCGGCGCGCTCCAGAATTCGATCGAGAGCGGGATAAGCTTTCTCGGATCAAACGTCTTTCAGTTCGCAAAATACCCGGTGAATATCGACGCCGGTGGCGAAACGAAGAAAAAATATCAGAACCGACGTAACGTCACCTATCGGCAGGCCCTGCGTTACTACCAATTAATGCGGGGCGATGCGCAGGAGATTTGCCTCAAGTGTTTTGGTCGCGATCTCAAGGGACAAGCGGTTTACAACGGCATAAAGACAACACCGAGCCTCACCGTTGTCGGCACCAATGGAGGCTTTCTCATTGCCAACGCCTTCACGCTCGGTTATGGCCGCAACCTGAACGAAGAAGATGTCGATCTTGCGCGCGACGTTATCGTCGTCGGAAAGACGATCGAAAAACGATTGTTTCCGCACGAGTCACCCATCGGCAAAGTCATCCGGATGAGTGGGCATACCTACACAGTCATCGGCGTGCTCGCGGAAAAAGGCACCTCCTTCGGACAAAGTCAGGACGACATTTGCATCATGCCGATCACCAGATTTTTTGAGAATTATGGCGAGGCCAATCGCACGGTTAACATCGCAACCCAGCCATTCTCGACCGAGCTCTACAACCGGACATTGGACAAAGGGATTAGCGCGATGCGAATTGCGCGCGGCCTTAACGCTAATCAGGAAAATGATTTCGAGATCTACACCAACGACTCGCTCAAGAGCGCTTTCGCCTCCGTAGCGGGTGTGGTGCGCATCGGTGCCTTCGTCATCAGTTTCATTGCGCTCGTAGCGGCGGGCATCGGGATCATGAACATCATGCTGGTAAGCGTAACTGAGCGGACAAAAGAGATCGGTGTGCGCAAATCGATTGGGGCGCGCAG
>DATASP010000107.1:0-7609 GCA_036269155.1 Candidatus Udaeobacter sp. | reverse complement strand
GGAAAGCAACGCGATGCGACCCAATTGGAGCGTTGCCGAATAGTCCTTGGGATTTTGAGTGACGATTTGCGAGTAAAGTTTGCCGGCTTCGGCAAACTTCCCCATCTGAAAGAGCCGATCTGCCGAACCGATTTCTGATTGGTTAGGCGAGGGTGCCGCTTCAGCTGTAGCCGCTGTCGCTGACTGCGGCTTCATCGCGCTACCAGCCGCGATAATCGCGGCGAGAGCGATGCAAGTTCCGGCAAGTTTCATCTCGGTTATGGCGATCAGCATTACCCTGCGCAACGTACAAATTCCCGCGGGGTCTGTCGCTCATAACCCGCCGCGGGCTGTTGATCAATGACAATTGAATGTCAAACGCCCATCTCCGGGAATGGAGCCGATGGGACGCGAGCGACCCTCCTTCGCCAAGGCTGTAGCGTGCGCTGTCTCAGCGCAGAATGAAATGAATTTGAGTTCCTCCGCTGAGGACTCCAATAAATCGTGCGGATAGACGGCAACGCAGCTAGGTAGCTGGCGCAAGGACTGGGCCGTGCGAGTGATCAACGTAAAACTGCGAGGGAAGCAGAGAGCGAATACGGCAACGAGCGAGTTTCAAATGAGCGGGAGCGAATGAGTCAAGATTTCGAGTTCGGAGTTTCGATGCGGCGCTTTAGCTCGCCATGCTTGTAAGAGGCTTGCAAACGGCGGTGCAAACGTGCTAGATGCCTCTTGTTGCCGTTTCGCTCACACACCGTCGAAATCTGCATTTCAGCCCTATGGCTGACCGGTTGCACATCTCTTTCGCCATTGCGGCCCAATACGGCTGCGAATCCAACGAATTCCGTCATTACACAAGACGGTTACAAACTTGCATTTGTTGAAATTGGCGAGCAGGGATCCTATCAAGATCCGTCGCAGCTACAAAATGCGCTTGCCTTGATTCGCAATACACCGCAACCGCTCGTCATCACCTATGTGCACGGCTGGCAAAACAACGCGGAATCCGGGGATGTTCAGAGCTTCGAGTCTTTGCTGGGGCGATTAAACCGAGCGCCTGCTATCAGACAGGTCGGGTTTCACGTAGTTGGCGTTTACCTCGGCTGGCGTGGCAAGTTAACGCCGGTTCCAGTCTTAAAGGAAATTAGTTTTTTTAACCGCAAGGCAACCGCGGAACGTCTCGCGAGTAATTACGATTGCTATGACGCCATTGCGTCAATCTCCGAAGAAGCACGGCGCAAAGGGCTCGGAAACCAATATACCGTTCTGCTGGGACACTCCTTTGGCGGATTAATTGTCGAAAGGTCCGTCGCTCACGCAATCAACGCCGAGATACACGGGCATGCCGAAGCTGATCGGAGTATGCCAGCGGATTTGGTGATCGCTGTTAACCCTGCGGCGGATTCAGTTCTGGCCCGGCAAATGATTGCCGCTTTGTATAGTCGCAAGACCGAAGGCACGCGGCCACTATTTGTCTCAATAACGTCAACAGGCGACTGGGCGACGGGAAGCGTTTTCCCGATTGGCACCGCTCTGGCGTCGGTGAGCAAAGGATTCAACGAAGTTGAAGTGCCGGGTCCCGAAAACAGACAAGTAAGCGAGCGAAAATTTTATACCTTAACACCGGGTCACAATGAGATGCTGGTCAACCATATTACGGTGGACAAACACGAGACAATCAATTCACCCAGCGGCCTTCCCGCGCTCGAAGAAAACTTACAGCATAACCATGCTGGGAACGGCTTTACATTGGACGGTGCGAACGGACAACTCAACATTTGGCAAATAAAGCGGGTTGGAGATGTGGACGTCCCTTATTGGGACGTGCAGGTTGATCCCAGCATTATCAAAGATCACGGTGACATCTGGAACGAAAGAGCTGAAGCGATGGTGGCTGCTATTTTCCGCATGGCCAACCCGATTCTGAATCGCAGCGCCAAACCCCGAGCTACACTTCATCGCGCGCCAGATTTCAACAGGCTTCAGCATCGGTAAACTCAGATCGCGTCCGATTTGTTGTAGCTGCGTGCTCACCCTGAATGTCGAGTGCGCATCCTGTAGCCACTGCTCTACGAACGCTGACAGCATTCGCACTTTTCCCGGGGCACAACGCTAATCACAACGTGCGTGGTGACGCCACTCTGCTACCGTGCATCGATATGCGACAACTTGTTTTTGGGTTGGTTCTCGGGTGGGCGTGGTTGGCTTGCGGGCAGACGGCGCCGGTGGCGGATCGGCTAGCAAAGCAGAACGCGCTCTTTGAGGAATATTATCAAGCCGGGCTCAAGAATTTTCCGGAACGGGCAACATTGTACGGCGATTACCGTTACAACTCACAGCTTGGACAGGTTTCGCTCGCGGAAATTGCTCGGCAACATGCCGAAGCCGATGACTTTCTCGCTCGATTAAGGGCGATCCCGATCGATGGCATGAGCGACAGCGACCTGTTAAGTCATCGGATCCTTGAAAAGCAACTGGAGCGCGAAGACGTGAACTACTCGCTGAAGAATTACGTAATGCCGGTGAACCAGCAGAACGGTGTGCACACCCGGCTCGCCGATTTGCCGAACGCGGTACCGTTCGATTCCGTGCCGCATTACCAGGACTACATCTCCCGGTTGCACCAAATCCCGCGGGTGCTGGAACAGACCACAGAGGTGATGCGCCAGGGACTAAAAGACGGACTGATGCCGCCCAAACTGGTGGTCGAAAAGTTGCCCGGCCAATGCGACGGCATCATCGCCGCCAACCCATTCCTCGAACCAACCAAAAAATTTCCGAAGGATTTTTCAGACGCGGACAAGAAACGCCTCACTGAAGAGATCACGAAGGCGATTAACGACGATGTTTTTCCGGCGTACAAGAAATTCGCCGAGTTCCTGCGCAGCGAATACGCTCCAAAGGGACGGCCCGCGCTCTCGATCGAAAGCCTCGCTGACGGGAAACGGCGTTACGCCGAAGCAGTGAAAACGATGACCACGGTCAACACTCCGCCCGCTGACATCCATGACATCGGGTTGAAGGAAGTCGAACGCATCGCAGCCGAGATGACCAAGCTGGCCCAAAGCCAGGGCTACAAGGATTTGGCCAGCTTCCGCGAGGCGGTGAACAGTAATCCGAAATGGAAGCCGACCAGCGAGCAACAGATTTTGGATGACTACAAAAAATACATCCATCAGATGGAGCCGAAGCTGCCGGAACTATTTGGATTGCTGCCGAAATCGCCGGTCACGGTGGAACCGATTCCTGACTTCGCCAAAGCCGCCGCGACCCATTACGTCCCAGGCACGCCGGATGGGAAACGTCCGGGCCGCGTCGTTGTTGCCGTTTCTAACCCGACGAAGCGTACCCTGGTCGACGACGAAGCCGTTGCCTATCACGAGGGCGTTCCCGGTCATCATTTGCAAATCAGTATTGCCCAGACGCTGGAAGGCTTGCCGAAGTTTCGGCTGCACGGGTTTCTAAGCGCGTATGCCGAAGGTTGGGCGCTTTACTCCGAGGTGTTAGGCAAAGAAATCGGTTTTTACCAGGACCCTGTGTCTGACTACGGCCGGTTGAATTCAGAAATGCTTCGCGCCGTCAGGCTGGTGGTCGATACCGGGATTCACGACAAGAACTGGAGCCGCCAACAGGTGATCGATTACATGCACGCAAACGACATCAATGACGCACTGGCGCAGACTGAAGCGGACCGGTACATCGCCTGGCCCGGGCAGGCGCTGGCTTACAAGATGGGTCAGTTAACCATTCTCAAGCTGCGCGATGAAGCGAAGACGCAGCTCGGCGAAAAATTCGATCTCAAAGCATTCCACGACGAGATATTGAACGGCGGCGCGATGCCGTTAGACCTGCTGCAAGAAAGAGTGGAAGCGTGGATCAAAAATCAAGCCGCGCAAAACCAACAAGCGAAAACCTGAGAACGAGCGTGCGCTCTCTGGTGGCGGCTGTCATCCGCGTCCCTGTAGTAGCAGGACAATGTTGTCGCCCCTAGTTGCAGTGATCGACCATGCATCACAAGCCGCTTACGTTGCATTAGCTCGGGAGCTGTAGCGGCGGCTGTGTCAGCCGCAAAGTTGTAGCGGCAGGCCTGTCGGCTGCGACCACAGTTTGCGCGCGGCAGGCTGTAGCGTGCGCTGTCTCAGCGCAGAATGAAATGAATTCGAGTTCCTCCGCTGAGGACTCCGATAAATCGCGCGGGTAGACCGCAACGCAGCCAGGGTAGCTGGCGGGATCGCGGGGCCGTGCGAGTGATCAAGGTAAAGTTGCGAGTGAACTGGGAAGCAAACGAGTTTCAATGGAGCGACCGGGACGAGCGATCCCGCAGCCGCGGGACCGCGAGGGTAGCGGTCGAGCCGAGCGGGAGCGAGCGAGATACAATGGAGCGACCGGGACGAGCTATCCCGCAGCCGCGGGACCGCGATGGGTAGCGGCGAGTGAGGTGGGAAGCGAACGAGTTTCAAATGAACGGGAGTGCATGAGTCAAAACTCTTGGAGTTCAGACGCGACTGCATTTTCTTTATGTCCGAAAACACCGCGATGCTGACTTCCTCAATATTCTCGCCCCCGGATTGCACAGCCGAGGCGTTAGCCGATTTCGAGAGGCTTATCCTCGAAGGCGGCGCAGTCAATCCACAAGGCTTAACGCAACGGATCCGCAACGCCTTTCGACTGTTGTTTCTTCGAACGTCAGATGGTCGACTCGTCGGAGTAGGCGCGCTAAAACACCCCCGACCCAGCTACCGCAACAGGGTGTTCGCCAATGCGCAAGCAACCACCGCATCAGACGAATACCGTGTTGAGTTGGGTTGGGTGGTCGTAGCTAAAACGCACCAAGGGCAAGGATTGTCGACGCGCATTGTCGCTGAATTACTCCCTTTCGCGAAGGACGAAAATGTTTTCGCGACCACCCGGGCCGATCAGCGAGTCATGCATTATGCGTCTGACCACGGATTCGAAATCAACGGGAAACCCTACCCGAGTGGACGCGGCTACGACCTTGTTCTCTGTCTTCGTAACGCCTCGCGATTTCCCGAGGCGAAGTGACCCTTGCTGGCTTCTCAGCGGTTCGAATGCTAAATGTTCTGCTCGGCCTCCCCAAAGCTTGCTCAGAGTTTACTCGCCGTGGCGAGCGACAGGCACAAAGACTCGATAAGCGATCCACGCGAATCCGATCAGGGCCAGAACAAGTGGGAGAAAAAAGACTGCTTCTTCAAAGTCGTGCGGCAGTCCAAACATATGGAGCACGAAGCCCAGCGCGGTAATGTTCAAAACAAAAGCGAACAGCGCCGCATAGGCCCGGGTTCGGGCGACAATCCCCAGCACGAGCAGAATAAGAAAGAGAACCGCGGCCAGGGGCAAGCCCCAAACTACTTGGAAAAGAAAATCAGTCACGATCTGGAGCGGATTACGAGTGGCGAAAGTATGCTTGAGAAGAAGACACGCCGTGCCGGCAATCAGGTTAGGCGTCGAAAGGAACAACGACGCGATGTAAAGAAATGTTTTCATCCATGATTTATTGGAGTCCATCTTTTGCGTAGATACGAACCTGCAATAATCTTGCAGCCACAACTTCAACTAGAGGAGCGATCATCATGGCTATGTATGTCAGTCTTATAAAGTTCACCGACCAGGGCATCCACAACATCAAGGATACTGTCGAACGACACGAGGCTTCGATGGCCGAGGCCGAGAAAATGGGCATGAAAATTATCCAGCCATTGTGGACAATGGGCGCGTACGACGTGGTGGTGCTGCTCGAGGCGCCCGATGACGAGACCATGACTGCTTTCGCTCTTAAAGTTAGTTCAATGGGAAGCGTCAAGACCCAGACAATGCGCGCCTTCCGCAGCGACGAGATGGAAGACATTCTCGCGAAAATCAAATAGCTGTAGCCGCTGGCGATGACACTGCGGCCTTTGATTTTCGCTGTAGCTGAGATCGTTGACCCCGGAAAGCTCTTGGTCTGCCCGATTTCCATCAGCCTTTGACCTTCGCCTCGGCGTATTCGACTCTCACCTCTCTGCAACGCAAGCGCTATCTCTTTGTCTGCATCAATCGTCGGGCCGACGACAATCCAAAGGGATGCTGTGCGGCCAGGGACTCGGAACAAGTGTATAGAGCGTTGAAAGCGGAGATTGCCGCGCGCGGACTCGCCAAGCTCGAGGCGCGTGTCTGCACATCGAGCTGTCTCGATCGATGCGAGACCGGCGTAACGGTTTTAGTCGAACCCGATCACTTTTTTTACGGACGCGTTACGGCCGCGGACGTTCCCGAGATTGTGGACGGACTCGTGAAGGGTCAACCGATTAAACGTCTCGTGCTCACCGCGGATTAGCTGTAGTGGCGGTCGCCGCGGCGACCGCAAGAATTTCGCTTCGCGGAGTCTCTTCAGGGACACGAGCAAGCGGGCGAATTGGACGCTGTCGATACGACAACCTATTTTCGACGATATGATGGCAAACGAACAAACGTCCCTGAGTCGAGTCGCAGATCGTGAAAAGCTTCCATTGTTGCTCGACAAGGCGCGGCAGTTTGCCGGGCAGTACATAGACAGTCTTGAAGAACGTCCGGTTTTTCCCGGTGAAAAATCGCTGCGAGCGATGGATGCCCTGGTTCAACCGCTCCCCGAAAACCCGAGCGACCCATTCCTGGTTCTAGATCAGCTCCAGGAAATCGGCGCACCTGGTGTCGTCACTCAAACAGATGGCCGATACTTCGGCTTCGTGAACGGCGGAATTCTTCCGGTCGGGCTTGCCGCCAGGTGGATGGCCGATGTCTGGGACCAAAACACTGCGCATTATGTCATGTCGCCGATCAATTCGCGTCTCGAAGAAATCTGCGAACGTTGGATCGTCTCGTTGCTTGGTTTCCCCGAAGAAACCGCAGCCGGTTTTGTATCCGGAACAACGATTGCCAATTTCTCAGGCCTGTGTGCCGGTCGCAACGAATTGCTTCGTCGACGCGGCTGGGACGTTGCCCGCAAGGGTCTTTACGGTGCGCCGAAAATTCGCGTCGTCGCCAGCGCCGATGCGCACGCAGCGGTCCACAAGTCGATTTCGATGCTCGGACTCGGATCCGAAAACATCGAGCTTGTTCCAGTGGACGATCAGGGACGCATGCGAGCCGATCAAATGCCGAAACTGGACGAAGCGGCGTTAGTCGTCACGCAGGCCGGCAACGTAAATTCCGGAGCGTTCGATCCCGTCGGCCCAGTTTGCGAACACGCGCGCGCTTCGGGTTCGTGGGTTCATGTCGACGGCGCATTCGGACTTTGGGCGCGCGCGCTGCCATCGATGCACAAAACCTGCGACGGTATTGAATTGGCGGACTCCTGGTCGCTCGACGCACACAAGACTCTCAATGTTCCCTACGACAGCGGTATCATTCTTTGCCGGCATCGCGACGCATTGATGAGCGCGTTCAAGGCTTCGGCTTCCTATTTTCAGTGGAGCGAAAAGCGTGACAGCATGAATTTTCGGCCGTCGATGTCCGCTCGGGCGCGCGTGATAGAACTCTGGGCCGTTCTCAAGACCTTAGGCCGGCAAGGAGTCCGACGTTTGATCGAACAGCTTTGCGAAAACGCGCGAAGCTTTGCCCGACTTCTATCCGAGCAAGGGTTTCAGATCCACAA
>DATASP010000106.1:0-6724 GCA_036269155.1 Candidatus Udaeobacter sp. | reverse complement strand
GCTGCTCGCCAAAATCGCGCGGCTGCGAGTTTCAATTAAAAAGCAAAGTGGGGCAGGTCGCTTACTCAGGACCGGTTGCTGCGATCCACATTTTCAACGGGAGCTTATTCCGGGCCAGCCGGTGTTGCCAGATCAGGATACGCAGTTTCCCTATGTGTGGCTGCAGCCTTGACGGCACTCCCAGCAGAACGGCTAGCCTGCTCGATTTTCTTTTCACTCGTTGCTCACGGATCGGAAGAGACGTGCGGTGCGCCACAGTCGAGCTTTTCCCAATCTTCCCAGGTGTCGATATCAATCTGGCCTTCGGGGAATGACAATGACGCAACGCGCTCGCGACTTCGCAAAATAATTGATTTCGCGCCTGTGTTATCGCCGAGTGAAAGCAACTCTTCAAAAATGGAACGGGTAAAGAGGGCGGGAACACCGAGCGTATCGGCATAGCTTGATGCGACGATACTTTTCGCGCTGGTCTTGCGGAGAGCGATCAAGCGTTCGATCACGACCACGTCGACCGCGGGCTGATCGCAGACTAGCAAGACGGTTGCCTCAACGTCTGGCAAACTATTGATCAAACCCTGAATTCCACAGCGAATCGAACTACCGATCCCGCGCTGCCACTGCTGATTTTGCACCGTTACGGCGCCGGCGTGGTCTAACTCGCGACGAAGCGTCTCATCCTCGCTCCCAATTACGACAACAACAGGCGAACAGCCAGCCTCGCAGGCGGCGTCGATGATTCGGCGAACGAAGCTTTCGCCTCGAAATCGAATCAGCTGCTTGGGTTGACCAAAACGCGACGATCCACCAGCTGCCAAAATCACCGCTCCGATGTTTTTGGAGCGCGGCGACATGTCACCGCGTTGAAAGCGTCGGCCTGTCGCCGCTTTCCAAGCTTGCATGGATCGACATTTTTCTTTCGCGCAAAGAGAGTCCGGAGCCATGAGCAAAAACGCGCTGAATTTCTGCAATAATCGCAAGCGCGATTTCCTCCGGGGTTTCCGCGCCGAGATCGATCCCCGCTGGAGCAAAGAAGCCAGCGTTAATCGTTATGCCCATTTCGAGCAAATCGTTTAGCAATTGATCACGGCGTTTCCGCGGACCGATCAATCCGACATAGCGCAAATTCAGCGGCAGCAATTTTTGCAGCGCAACAAGATCGCGACCGTACTTGTGCGACTTCACAATTGCTGCGGTCCAATCGTCCGGAGTAACCGAAATAGCAATCGGATCGACAACTTCGATAACCTCCCAGCCCAGCAATTGGCCTAACGAATGCAGCGGCGCGTTATCGAGTCCATCGCCGACGATCAAGAATCGGATTGGCGGATTAATTTGCTGCGCGAATTCGTTTTCGAGGAAGCGAGTGACCGCGACATGAGGTCGCCGTCTGGTCAAATCTTGTTCGAGATCGGAAAGGAATCCTTCATCCGCGCGCTCGACGAGGATTTCGATTTTGCCGGCGCAGCCAAATCGTCTTCGTGTATCGAAGCTCATGAGGGTTGGCTCGCCGTTTCGCAGAACTTCGCTCGCGAGTCGGGCCACTTCCTCTTCGATGCAGCCGGCGCTCAACGAACCGACCATTGTTCCATCTTCGCAAATCAACAGCCGCGCGCCCCGCCGGCGATAGCTCGAGCCTTCCACGTGTACCAAGGTGGCCAACGCAAAACGTTCGCCGCGCCTCCTCTTCCACTCACGAAGGATGTCGTAAAGATCCTTCACACTAGAAACAGTTTCAGCTCGTTTATTGGGTTGCGCAATTGAGCCCCCGACTGAATTCGCATGGCAGGAATCTATGCTTTTTTGGCATTTGGAATTTCGAACGACGTGAGAAATTGTCTGTCTTGAGCAAAGTGGCAATGATCAGTCCGGCGTGAGCAAGTTTGACTTGACTGTTAACGGGGTGAGGCGCGCTGTCGAAGCGGACGACGACACTCCGCTGCTCTGGTTGCTTCGCGACAATCTTGGTTTGACGGGCACTAAATTTGGCTGCGGCGTGGGAGTTTGCGGCGCCTGCACAATACTTGAAAACGGAAAGGCGTTGCGCGCCTGTCAGGTCCCGGCATCGGCGGCGGCATCTCGCAGTTTTGTTACGATCGAAGGCCTTTCCCCGGATGTGAGTCATCCCTGTCAGCGCGCATGGCTGGCTGAAGAGGTGGCACAATGCGGGTATTGCCAGGCCGGGATGATCATGACTGCATGCGCGTTGTTGCAGGAAAATCCAAACCCTGGTGACGAACAGATCGATCGTGTCGTGTCGGATTCGGTTTGTCGCTGCGGGACTTATCCGCGGATGCGCAAAGCCATCCGCCGTGCGGCGCAGGAGATCAGTTCAAAGACACAATGATTACCTCGCGGCGCGATTTTTTGAAAACGGCGGCTTTTAGTGGCGCCTCATTGCTAATTGGTTTCGACGGCTCGCGGCTGCTTGGGGCAGTACAAACAAATGCGGCCAACTCGTTCGCGCTTAATAGTTGGATTCGCATCGACGGTGATGGGTTAGTGACGCTGACTATTGGCAAATGCGAAATGGGTCAGGGCGTGCGGACATCCCTGGCCATGATTTTGGCCGAAGAACTCGAAGCGGATTGGACCAACATCCAACTGATTCAAGCGAAACCTTCACCGGGCTCCGATCTCGGAACCGGTGGCAGCGATAGCATCCAGAGTAGCTGGAAACCGCTGCGGGAAGCAGGGGCCGCGGCGCGCGAGATGTTGGTCGCCGCAGCCGCCGCGCGTTGGAATGTGGACAGCAAAACTTGCAGCGCTTCTGGTGGCGGAGTCGTTCATCTGCCAAGCAATCGCCGTCTCGAGTATGGTTCGTTGGTAAGGGATGCTGCGAAATTGTCGGTACCCGAAAATCCGAGGCTGAAAAACGCGAGCGATTTTAACATTGTTGGCAAGCCGACTTACCGCATTGATGGGCCGGACATTGTTTCGGGCAGGGCGCGATACGGCATCGACGTCAAAGTTCCGGGAATGCTCTACTCCTCGCTCGAACGGCCACCCTTTGCTGGTGCGAAGCCCAAGGGAATGCAGAAAGAAAAAGCGCGTGCTGTCCGTGGAGTGCGTTCGATTATCCATTTGCCTCGCGGCGTCGCGATCGTCGCCGACAACACGTGGGCAGCAATCAAAGGTCGGCAAGCCTTGGCAGTAGAATGGGACGATCCGCCAAACAACGCTTTTGACTCCGACGAGCATTGGAAGCGCCTGGAGGCGGCCGCGGGAGAAACCGGATTCATTACTCGGGAAGAGAAAGCATCGCCGGGCACCGCAACAGTCACGAAAACATTTGACGCGATTTATCGTTATCCCTTTTACGCGCACGCTCCGGTGGAAACCATGAACTGCGTGGCTGACGTTCGCGGAAATCGCTGCACAATCTGGGCGCCGACCCAGGCGCCGGAACGACTGCAAAATCAGGTAGCCAGGCTACTCGGGATCGCGCCCACAAATGTCGACGTAAACATTACGCTCATTGGCGGTGGATTCGGCCGGCGACTCGGTGTCGATTATGCGGTCGAAGCGGCCGATATTTCGCGGTCAGCCAAAGCCCCCGTCCAGCTTCTCTGGTCGCGCGCTGATGACATGAAGTGCGGCCATTTCCAGGCTGCGTCAGTTCATTATCTTGTCGCCGGGTTCGATGCTGAAGGTAAACCCGTTTCGTGGAAGCACACGAAAGCCGGTTCGTTTCATAATATTTCGCCACTCGATCCGAAAGAAATCCGCGATACCGCGTGGTATCAGGATTGGTCGTGGGGCTGTTACGATGTGCCTTATGCTTTTCCCACGATTCAAACGGCCTACGTGCCGGTCGATCTGGCAGTGAAGCATGGCCCGTGGCGTTCTGTTTTTGCGCCTTCGAGCGTTTTCGCGCGCGAATGTTTTATCGATGAAGTGGCACAGGCATGCAAAGCTGATCCGCTCGCGTTCCGTCTTGAGATGTTAAAAGGCGCAGACGTGATTAAAGCAGGAAGGACCACAATCGATCGGCGCCGACTGCGACGCGTAATAGAAACCGTTCGTGATAAATCGGGCTGGGATTCGCCGATTAACGATGGTCGCGGACGCGGTGTGGCTTGCAACGCTTACTTTGGTCACACCTACATTGCCTATGTGGTCGACGTTAGGCTCGACCATGACAACAATGTTCATGTGGAGCGCGTGGTTGCAGCGGTTGATTGTGGCCGCGTGGTCAATCCGATCGGCGTCGAGCAACAAGTGGAAGGCGGAATTATCTGGGGAATTTCGTCGGCGCTGAAAGGGGAAATTACTTTCCGCAGCGGCGCTGCTCAACAAAGCACGTTTGCCGATTTCGCGGTTGCGCGAATGTGCGACACGCCTGCGATCGAAGTTCATATTATCGGGGCCAATGCGGAGCGCCCGTTCGGCATGGGCGAGCCGCCAGTCCCTCCAATCGTTCCTGCGATCGCCAATGCGGTGTGTGCCGCGACCGGTCGACGGATTCGCAGTTTGCCCATTCGTCCAGAGCACTTGAAGAACCCCGCCTGACGGACCGAACCTTTGGTTAAATAAGTTTGTCTGGCGTGATCGGTAGATCGCGTACGCGTTTTCCCGTCGCATTAAAGATGGCGTTTGCTACCGCCGCCGGGGCGCCGACGATTCCGATTTCCCCAATGCCGCGCGCACCAAGGTCTGACATGTGTGGATCGGGTTCGTTAATAAAGTCGATATCGAGTTCGGGCGTGTCCGCGTGCACCGCGACGTGATATTCGGCGAGATTCGCGTTAACGATACGGCCAGTTTTCTGGTCAGGAACCGTGCCTTCCATCAAAGCTGTACTGAAACCAAATAGCATACCACCCGTGATCTGGCTTCGCGCGAGGCGCGGATTAATCATCCGGCCCATGTCATAGACGCCGACCGCGCGCTTCACCCGCACCTGCCCAAAAGCATCGACATGTACCTCGACGAAAATCGCGCCGTAGGATAAAAACGTAAATTTCTCTCGCTCTTCCTTGTTCGGTTCTGAATTGAATTCGGCTTGAATTGGCTCCTGGCCGGCGCGCTTGAACAAATCGTCCAGTTGCGCCGAGTCGTTAGGCCAACTTCCTGCAAGATCCGCGACTTTCTTTTGTAACTCTCGGCAGGCGCCCATCACCGCCGGACCGACACTCGCGGTCAGCCACGATCCACCGTTATTCGGCGCGTACGGAAATTGTGAGTCACCGAGTTCGAAATGGATTTTCTCAATTGGAATCCCCAGTGTTTCCGCGGCGAATTGCGACATCGTCGTGTAGGTGCCTGTCCCGATCTCATGCGTCGCGCTACGGATGACGACTGTTCCGTCTTTATTCAGGATCGCTGTCGCACCTGTCTTTTGCTGACCAGCTGGATAAACCGCCGTCGCCATCCCAAAGCCAACCTGTGATCCATCCGCGGCTCGCATTGAACCCGGCTTTTTGTTTCGATTTGACCAGCCGAACTTCTGCGCAGCGCGCTGATAGCATTCACGCAGCTTTTTGCTCGACCACGGTCTGTTTTCGTATTCGTCGATTTCTGCGTAGTTGCGCAGACGAAACTCTACTGGGTCGACACCGGTCTCATGCGCCAGTTCATCCATCGCGCACTCCAATGCGTACACGCCAGGCGTTTCACCCGGTGCGCGCATGGGACAAGGCGTGGTCAGATTCAGCCTAACGAGCCGATGTGAGACCTCGACATTCGGACACGAATACAACATGCGTGACATGTTGCCACACGGCTCGGTGTAATCGTGAGTGGGTGAAGAATGCGTTGTCGTCGCGTGACGCAACGCCACCAGCTTTCCGCTTTTGTCCGCGCCGACGGAAAGCTTCTGCTCCGTCCGCGCGCGTTGGCCTGCCGAATCGAACATCTGCGGACGAGTGAGAGTCAGCTTTACGGGTCGCTGTAACAGCTTTGCCGCCGCAGCGGCGAGCAACGTGTGACTCCCTTGGAACCCCTTCGACCCAAAGGCGCCGCCTATGAAAGGACAGACGATTCGCACATTTTCCTGTGGCAACCCGAAGGCGTTGGCAACGACTCGTTGCAATTGTTTGATCCCGCGCGTGCATTCGTGAATCAGCAACCGGTCTGCCGCCTCCCATTCGGAAGTCGTTGAATATGTCTCGATCGGGTTGTGATTCTCAATCGGCGTCGAATATACGAAGTCGATTTTGTGCGCTGCAGTCACCAACGCTGAGTCAACGTCGCCGCGTTTGTGCTGCAACGCTTCGCGTCCTGCGAACTTTTCCGGTGCAGTCGCGTTCTTCTGCGCGCGTTCGTCATCGAGCGTTACCACTGGAGGTTCGCTTTGGTAGGTCATCCGGACCAGCGACGCTGCGTACGTGGCTTCTTCAAAAGACTCCGCCACTAGCACGCCGAGATGTTGCCCGTCATGGTAAATCTCATCGTCCTGCAGAGGCACACGGTTCTCGCCCGGAGCACCCGGTTTGCGCAGGTCATCCGGGTATGGCCTGAAGTGCGGCGCGTTTTCACGCGTCAGAATTCCGACAACGCCCGGCGCTGATTTTGCAGCGGACAGGTCAATCTTTACAACCCGGCCGGCCGCAATCGTGCTCTGAATCAGCGCGCCGTAAGTAAGTCCCGGCTGCGCAAATTCGGCGGCGTATTTGGCGGCACCGGTGACCTTGACGCGCCCGTCAATGCGGGCAATCGGCTGACCAATCAGCGATGATGTTTCAGGCATGGTTCGTCACCCCATTGCAGCAACGGTGGTCAAAGC
>DATASP010000105.1:0-7668 GCA_036269155.1 Candidatus Udaeobacter sp. | reverse complement strand
GTTTCAGCGATTGCAATTCCCGCGGCCTTTAGCGCTTTGATTTTTTCCGCTGCAGTACCCTTCCCTCCTGAAACAATTGCGCCCGCATGGCCCATTCGGCGCCCCGGTGGCGCAGTCATTCCGGCAATGAAGGCTGCCACCGGTTTTCTACAATTCATCTTGATCCAGTCCGCAGCTTCTTCTTCTGCCGAGCCACCGATTTCGCCGATCAAGATCATGCCTTCTGTTCCGGGATCTTCGTTGAACAACTTAATACAGTCGAGATGCGATAAGCCGTGAATCGGATCGCCGCCTATGCCAATGCAAGTCGATTGTCCGCACCCGCGCGACGTCAGTTGCCAGACTGCTTCGTAGGTAAGCGTTCCTGAGCGCGAGACCACGCCAATGTTGCCTGGCTTATGAATATAGCCGGGCATAATCCCAATCTTGCATTGGCCAGGCGTAATGATCCCGGGGCAATTCGGCCCTATCAGCCGCGATTTTTTTCCACGCATGAGCGCTTTCACGCGCATCATGTCCATGACCGGAATTCCTTCGGTGATGCAAACTACGAGCTCGACTCCGGCATCAACCGCTTCCAAAATCGAATCCGCAGCCGCAGGAGCAGGGACGAAAACCATCGATGCGTTGCAGCCAGTTTTCTGTCGCGCTTCCCAAACAGTGTCGAATACTGGTACCTTGTCATCGAACATTTGGCCGCCCTTCCCCGGGGTAACGCCCGCGACCACATTTGTGCCGTAATCCATGCACTGGCGCGTGTGAAATGCGCCCGCGCTGCCTGTAATTCCCTGCACGACCAGCCGCGTGCTTTTATCAACGAGAACCGACATGGTCGGAATGACGAATGAGCAATGAAGAAGCTCGAGCGAATGATGAAATGCGAATGACCAAACAAGATTCCAGTGTCGTCTTCTTCATTTGGGCATTCTGGGTTCCTTTGGCATTCGTAATTTGTGCTTCGTCATTTCTTTCGCTTGTGAACTACCAGTTTGTTCCCGTCCGGATCTCGAAATTGTGCCATCCAGCAAACTGGAGTCTCACTTTTTTCGATGTCGAAAGTCACACCGCGCTCTTTAAGCTTCGCGATAGCAGCATCGATGTCGTCAACTTCGAAGGCGACTGTGGTTCCATCGCGCGAAGGTTTCCACGCGGGATGAGAGCCAACACCGATTGTGATTGGGCCAAGGTCATACTCGACCCATGCGCCATCCATCTGAGTGGAACTGGGTTTGAGCTCGAGTGTTTCCTGGTAAAATTTCCGCGCCCGTTCCTTATCAGACACCGCGATAGCAATGAAAGCCACTTCGTTTGTAATCATTTGCAGATTCCTTTCTCGTCTTCGGATTTTAGTTTGTGAATTATCAATTTGTTGCCGTCGGGATCTTGGACGACTGCCATGTGACAGCACGGGGTTTCGAAGGGCTCAGCGCCGAAAGACACTTGTCGACCTTTCAAACGCTTGATCGCTTCGTCGAAGTTTCCTACTTCAAATGCGGCCGCAGTGCCCTCATCGGACGGCGTCCACTGTTCACCGACATTCGCGATTGCCAGGGTATCATCACCGACTGCGTACTCGATCCATTGTCCGCCCATCATTTCGTCGGAAACTGTTAGACCGAGAACATTTTCGTAAAAGTCCCGCGCGCGCTTCATGTCCGTCACCGGAATGCCAACAAACGCGATTTTCTTAATCTTCATGCGTAATGGCTTTATTGCGCAGCCAGTCGGCTAGCAGCGGGATCACTTTACGATCGAACGGCGCGCTCTCTCCCTTGAATGCATCGGCCAGACTCAAATAATGCTGAAAGGTGTGGCCCGTGTTTGGGATTTCGTAAAAGGACGCGAGATCTCCATTCTTGTTCACGTAGGCCGAGATCAATTCCGAATCTTCGCGACTCATGATCCAGTCGAATGCGCCGCGAAGAACATAGGTCGGAACTTTCACGCGTGACCACGCGGCTGCTAGATTCAATTGTTGCAACTGCTGATAAAACCCAAGCGGCCGTCCGTAAAGGTGTGCGTGGTCTTCTCCCTCTGGCCAAAGATCCGCTAGCTTCGGTTGCTTCTTCAAAATGTCATCGACTGATCGACGCTTGATCAGCCACTCATAATATAGTGTCGCTGTCTCTTTCATGCGGTCGTTAATTTCACCGGGTGATTTTCCCATCAACGCGAATCGGCGTCGCTCAATCTCCAACATGTGCTCAAACCAAGTCTTCACCCAGCCACCGACTGAAATGTAACCGCGCACTTGCGCCAGTTCGGCGTCCGATTCCGGAACGAGCGGCGCAAAGCCTCCTCCATTGCTGATCCCAAGCATGTAAATTTTCTTGGTATCCAGGAAATCGTAATTCTTCAATGCGCGAAAGGCTGCACGGTAACCGGCAAGCTCCGATTCGAAATCGGTTTCCGCGCAAACGCCTTCGCTGTCGCCGACGCCTTGCTTGTCCATTCGAAACAAAGCGAATTCCGGGAGCTGGGCGAGACCACGAAAAACCAGACCAGTCTCGTCCTTGGTGGCAGCCGGCGCTTCGACTGAATCGCAACTCAACCAGCCAGCAACGAAGATGACCGGCACTTTCCCTTTCGCATCGCGCGGTTTGGTGAGGATCGTGCGCAATCGTTTGCCGCCGGGCGTCGTTACCGAGTCGTAGATCACGTCTGCGCCCGGATAAATTTCGCGAGGCGTTTTCGCTTTGCGCGGTAGCTCCTCCGCGCAAAGTCCCGTGGCGATCGCAAGAAAAAGGACCGTCAAAGCGGCGCGATGACGCATTCCCAGAACTTCTGCGAAATGAGACGAGGACTCGGATAGCTTTCGCACGCAGTGCTGGACTCGCGAATGCTTTCGGAGTTGGAGTGCGATGCGTGCTCGCATCGCTTTCGTCGTCGGTATCGCTTGAACCATGCGGACCGTCTTCATTAATTCGCGGTTTGGGATTTGGAATTTGCGGTTCCGGCTGCTGCAACCGCTTTCTGCGCAGCGTCGGCGAGGTCGTCTGCCGCAATCAGTGCAACGCCGCTATCTTTCAACAACTGCTTTCCTCGCTCGACGTTCGTTCCCTCCAGTCGAACAACAAGCGGCACTGACAGTTTTACTGTTTTCGCTGCGTTGATGATGCCTTTCGCAATGACATCGCATTTCATGATGCCGCCGAAAATGTTCACGAGGATCGCTTTTACCTTTTTGTCCGCGATCAGGATCTTGAAGGCTTCGGTCACCTGTTCTTCCGTCGCGCCGCCACCGACGTCGAGAAAGTTTGCCGGTTCACCGCCATAGAACTTGATGATGTCCATGGTTGCCATGGCCAACCCCGCGCCGTTGACCAGACACGCGATGTTTCCGTCGAGCCCGATGTAATTGAGGCCGTGTTTCGCCGCTTCGACTTCGCGCGGGTCCTCTTCGGCGACATCGCGCAGCGCCGCAATCTCGGGATGTCGATAGAGCGCGTTATCATCAAAGTTGAACTTGGCATCGAGCGCGAGCACGTCGCCCTTGGCCGTGACCACCAGTGGATTGACCTCAACCATCGAGCAATCGAACGCGACAAATGTGCGATAGAGTCCTTCAAATAATTTTGAGGCGCTTTTTAACTGCGACGAATCGAAGCCGAGCTGTTTTGCCAGCTTACGTGTTTGGAACGGCTGCAAACCAGCTAATGGATCAATCGCCTCACGTATAATCTTTTCAGGCGATTTAGCCGCGACCGTTTCAATTTCTACACCGCCTTCCGTGCTCGCGACAATCAGAGGAGCGGCAGTCGTGCGATCGAGCAGAATCGCAAAATATATTTCGCGCGTAATCTCGGCGGATTCCGCTACCAACACTTTGTTTACCAGGCGACCGGCCGGGCCTGTCTGATGCGTTACCAGGATTTGCCCGAGCATTTTCGCGGCAGCTTCCCGTACTTCTTCAGGCGCCTTGCGAACGTGTACTCCGCCTTTGAATCCATTCTTGAACTCTCCCTTGCCTCGGCCGCCGGCATGAATTTGCGCTTTAACAACAATTTCAACATCGCCGAGCTCGCGCGCGATTTGTTCCGCTTCATCAAGCGTAGAGGCAACTTTGCCGCGCGTCGTTGCGACATCGAATTTCTGCAACAGCTCCCTGGCTTGGTACTCGTGAATATTCATTTGCAAGGAGCGGCGGTCTCCAGTCCGCCGCCTGTCGATTTCAATGAGAAAGTGGAATAGCTCGCAGAACGCAGGTCGGCAAAGATTTTCTGTTGTGAATTAGCTTGCCTCTTTCAAACCGAGCCAACTACGGTGGCAGACCATGAAAAAGTTCACACGATTCCTGAGTGTTGTTTGCGCCTTGTTAGCCACGCTTACGCTGCCGATTGCAGCTGGAACGCCCGAACAAGAGAAGGCATTTACCGACAAATACAAAAAAGCATTCGAAGGGAAGGATACAGCTACGCTGGAATCGTTCCTTTACACACAGGGCTCAGACCCGGGGGCGCTCGAGTTTTACAAAATGATGCAGTCGGGGGAAGCCGGAGAGAAAATTTCGAGTATCGAGCTTGTCAGTCTCACGCCTGAGGACCTTAAAAAAGCGACGACACCGATGGACGGACCAACCGGGAAAGCTTGCCTAACACTCAAACCAACCAAAAAGCTCGTCATCAAAGTCGAGAAGAAAGACGCCAATGGCAGCTCGACCAGCTCAAGCGAAAACTTCGTTGCCGAGAAGGACGGTAAGTTCGTCATCCCTGTGCCGGGGCCATGTAAGTGACCCGTATTTTCGTTCTTCTCGAAAAGCATCTAACGGAAGGCGGACTTGGCTGTCGTTGGATGCCTGAACACCAGCGGCTTCAGCAACCCACAAGGGACTTTGTGCCACTTGTGGTTGAGTATAAGACGAGCAGCCGGCTCCAAATCGATCCCGTGATGCCTATGCCCCCATCGTATCGTCCTGCTTCGCCTTCGAGGCCGCTTTGCCCAGGAGCCTTAGAAACTCCGCTTCCTCGTACACTTTGTCGTTATCAAAGTACTCGTACTGAAACCTGGGCAGGATTGTAAAGAAATCTGGCGTCCTGCCACCGTACGCCAACCAGAGTGCCTCCATGTTCAATGCAGGGACTCTAAGTAGTCGCAATTCACCCGGGGTTTTCCGTTCTTTGGAGGCAGATTTCAGCTTGCCTAGCGCACCGTTCATCAGCTCAAAGAAAGGTTTGCTGGTGTTCATCTGAAGGAGCGTGGGGTTCTGCTCCTCCAATCCAAGGTCATAGTATGCCACAGGTGCATCTTTCTTCATTTGCAAGACCCGAAGTGCTACGGGCGATTGCGGAAGCGCACCCTCTTTCGAGAGCATGTTCAGTGGGAGATTGTACACAAAATGTGGAATCCCGAAGTCCGATTCCCGGGAGAGCGTTTCCAAATCGACGTGGTCGTCGTACACCGTAAGCAAAGGTCGAATTTCCGGAATAGGCTTTAGCAACACCGGATTAAAAGCTAGAGTTTTGAACCACATAAAATAGAAATACTTCTTTGTGAAATACGTGTGCGTCCAGGAGCCGCTGCCCTGGTAGTTCGTCGCGAACTGATCGTACGTCAGGGTGCTCTTCCCATAAATAGGATCGTCGATATGCAGGTATTTGGTCACCCCGAAGATGGAAGTGGAGACGCCGTGCAGAACCATGAAATGTCCGCCGCCGCCACTCCAGCCAATGCGAGCGCCGACCACGAGGCCCTTCTCAAGCTCGCTCTTGACGGTATTCCAAGCTGCGGCGCTGGATTGTATGCTCACGAAATTGTTCGTGCGGGTCAAAGCTTTATCCAGGTACCAGGGAACATTGCACGCCCCGGGTACTGGTGTCGTACAACATTGCTTACCCAACTCATCGCTGGCGACTTTGCATTGTGTCCACGGGCTTAAAAACGAATAGAATCGAGAGACACTTGTCGATGTCGCTGCCCAGCACCAGTTGGACTGGGTTTGTGCCTGCATGTTGAACGGCAACACCAGATAGCTGTAAAGCCAGGTGAGGTACCTAATCTCCTTTTCCAGCGCTAGCGGAAAGGCGTCCTCCAGTACGAGATTGTCGAAGCTCATATTTCGATGCGAATTAGAGTCTACTGAAGCAACGGTGCCATATTTTATCAAGAAGAATGCAGATTCAAGCTGTCAGCATCGTTACAAGGAAGACCGATCTCATTGGAAAAGGATTCCCCAACAGTTCACCTTCGTTGCTCACCAAATAGAGCCCCTACCGTGCGCTGATCCGCCGGAGGCTCAAGCGCGTTAACGAAATTGCGAAACCGGTTGGAGAAAACTTCAGGACGAAGTTTCCAGTAGTGCGCCATGCCGGGCGCAGCAACGTAATGCCTGAGAAGGCCGTGCCATCCTTCCCATAGCTGCCGATCCATGAGTCCATAGACATAGTGAAAATGAATTGTCTCGAACGCTTTCAAGAATTGGTAAGCCGCATGAAAAAAGCGCGTCCGCTCTTCAATGGATAACTCGCTAAGATCTTCCAAGCCAACCCGCCAGATGCGTTCCAGGTCGGCGTTCTCCATGAAAGGTTTGGTCACCTCGCGCAGGGCCGTGGCAGCGGCATCTTGCGTAGCCAGCTTGGCCACGCGTGTGCTCCGATGCACCTGCACCGCGAGGTATAGCACAGACAAAACGACGGCCATCGAGCCGATTAACTGCGAGATTGCGCTGACCGCGTCCCAGTTCCAGTCCATGGCTCAGGTTATACCATGAGCAGATCGCAGGCTCTACTTCGGTTCGTCGGCGATTTTGAGAACGGCAACAACTCGGACCAGGATCTGATACTCCTTTGGTTCAGGTCGCGGAACGTCCTGATTCCTTAAAACCTCCGGTCCGCCATACTGATGAATGACAATCGCTTTCATTGTTGGTGTAACGGACTGAGCAGACAACTCTGCGTGTAGAATCCCCGCTGCAACAGCGGCGGCAGAAAAGATCAGTGGTCTCCATGTGGAAATAACGGTGGCACAGAGTTGGGAATACTACTGGCTCTTCATGAACGCGTGAAAGACGAGGCGCCATTTGCGTTCCCGCTTCGTCCACACGCTGGCGACGTCATAGGTGCCCGATGTGTCCTGCCCGTTGTGCGTGGCTTGCGTCGTCAGTTTATACGTAACCACTGCCATGTTCGCGGTTGGGAATGCTACTTTCATATCCGCAAAGGAGTTGTCACGCACATCGTATTTTGGCACGTCCGCAAGTTCGGCATCGACATTTTTGAAGCCTTCCGCGTCAAGCCCAACGAACTCCGGCGCCAAATATTTTTTTAAAGTTTCCACCTGCTTGTTCTTGAACACTTCGGTGACAATTTTCTCCAAAGCAACGATCGCTTTCTCTCTCTGTGCTGTCTTTATCTGCCTGGTTGGAGTCGGTGCAGCAAAACAAGTCGAAACAGCCATCGCCAGTGCCATACCACCGATAATGACTTGTCGTTTCATGATTGAATCTAGACCCGTGGCAAAGTGTTCGTCGACATTTTCTAGGTATTTCAACGGCCGCGCTCAAATGAACGGTCGTGGCGGCGGTTCGAGCGGTAGAGTCGACGAAGGCGCGGAGGTCGCAGGAACGGAGGATAACGATAGAATCGGCAAGAACTCCGGTGGCGTGAAGCTCGCCCACACATCGTAATCCGGACCGAATTGGCGGATGAACAGAAGGGAAAACGAACGAAGCAA